>DUNB01000019.1 GCA_012839585.1 Alcaligenaceae bacterium
ATCAGGTTGTTGCTTACGCGGTAGTGATGCCTGTGGTAGGCGAAAGTGAGCTACTGTTAATTGGCGTGTTGCCTGAGCATCAACGTCAGGGGATTGCCCAGCAGCTGTTGTGTTATGCCGAGCAAGCCGCACGGGCTCAGGGCTGCAGCAAAATGCACCTGGAGGTTCGGGCCTCCAATACGGCGGCTATAGAGCTCTATCAAGGGGCGGGGTATGATGTGGTAGGCTTACGCAAAAACTATTACCGCACGACGGAGCAGCAGAGCGAAGACGCCGTTTTATATACTAAAGTTTTGGCTTAATACTTGATCATGCAGACCACCTCGCTCACCTTATCGACCTTACAGCAACGCTGGCTCTCTGAGCTGCAGGTAGCCGGGCCATTTATCGCCCCCTATAAGGCCAAGGTGGTCTCGACAACAGCTCCTCAGCAAAACAAAACAGTTGCTCCCGTGGAAATCAAGACGGCGGAGCCAATGATAAGTGCTCGCCAAGCATTAAACGATAGCCTGGCAGCATTACGTCCGGATTCAACACCTGCGGCTCAGGCCAAATCCACAGTGCCAACCGTTACGCCACCTGCTACCGCGCCTAAACCAGTGGTGCGGTACGTGGCTTCGGATCTGCAGCGTCTGGATTTAAGTGCGCTGCAACATTTTGCCGATCAATGCCAAGCCTGTGAACTACACGAGCAACGTGCGCAAGCTGTCGTGGGGGCGGGACAAACCCAGCAACCCGATTGGATGGTGATTAGCACGGCTCCTAGCAGTAACGAGGAAATGGCAGGCTTACCGATGCAAGGCAAAAGTGGTGAGCTATTTGCGGCACAAATGCAGAGCATTGGCATTGATCAAGCGGCCCAGCTGTATGTGACACAACTGCTTAAATGTCGATCAGCGACTAAACCGCAGGCCGAGCACATTGCAGCATGTCAGCAGATTTTATGGCGTCAAATCGATTTGATACAGCCACGCCGTTTGTTGCTATTGGGCGCTAAGGCGGCGACGTTGTTTCTGGGGGATCAGGTACCCTTTGAAGCGCTACGTGGACAGGTACATCAATGGCGCAACCCGAGTAATGACCAGCCTTTGTCTGTAGTAGTGAGTTATCATCCGGCGTCTATTTTATTAAGACCTCAACTCAAGGCCCAGTCTTGGGGAGATTTGTTACTATGTCGCCAACTACAACACGAATAGTAAGACTGTGTTAATTACCTGGAGAGGACATGCAACACTTAGATTTGCTGACCATGCGTCAGCTTTTTTTACAAAAAAAATTATCCCCTACTGAGGTGGTTGAGGACTATTTAGCACGCATAGAGAAAAACGCGTCGTCAAATATCTACATTACCGTTAATGCAGAACAAGCCAAACGCCAAGCCGAAATTGCAACACAACGTTATTTTTGGCAGGAGTCTACGGGTGTGTTAGATGGCATTCCCGTGGCATATAAAGACAACCTGTTCACAAAAGGCATCCCTAGTACAGCTGGATCCATCATAGAAAAAGACCATATTCCTGAAGAGAACGCACCCGCTGTAGAGATCATGCAGCAGGCCGGCGCAGTGAATTTGGGCAAGCTAAACATGCATGAGTACGCCTTTGGGATTACCAGCAACAACCCGTTTTTTGGGGCAGTGCAAAACCCATGGAACAAGGCCTACACGCCTGGGGGCTCCAGTGGTGGCAGTGGCGCAGCCTTAGCCGCTGATTTGGCAGTGGTTACTTTAGGTACCGATACCGGAGGCTCGATTCGTATTCCTGCAGCTGCTTGTGGGGTGATTGGTTTTAAAACCACTAAAGGTCATATTTCCGGTGAAGGAGCCCGTCCTATCTCCAGCTCATTAGATCAGGTAGGGCCTTTGACTAAAACGGTTTCTGATATGGCTTTGATGTTAGAGCTCTACGATCAGCAAAGCTATGTGGCGGGATTACAAAGAGACTTAAAGGGCATACGCGTTGGTGTGCCGACCTCTTTCTTTTTGGATTACCTAGAACCACAGACGCGCGCTTGTTATGAGCAGTCACTACAGCAGTTGCAGGACTTAGGTGCGGTGTTAGTCGATGTGGATGTGCCTGTGACGCCTCATGATATTGGCACCTTGTTTACTTTGGCGATTTGTGAAGGGGCTGCGGTGCACGCAGAACGCTTAAAAGCGTATCCTGAGCTGTTTGGAGCGGATGTGAAACAGGCGCTGTCAGCAGCCAGCCAGTTTAGCCCTGTGGACTATATTCGAGCTTTAGAGCAACAGGTGGCATTGACGCAGAAGTTCAACGCCTTGTTTTTAGGTGTGGATTTATTGGCTACGCCCACAGTCGGTTTTGCTACACAAAAGATTGGTGTGGATGTGGTGAGTTTAAATGGGGTCGAGCACGACTTGTTTTCTGCTACGACCCATACTTGTGCACCGTTCAATCTAACAGGTCACCCGGCGATCTCTATCCCTTGTGGCATAGTAGAAAATAACTTGCCGGTTGGGTTGCAGTTAGTGGGTGCACATCATAGTGAACGCCTCATTTTACAAATGGCCTATGCATATGAGCAGGCCTATCTGGGCGACCTATATCAGCAGCGCCAACAGTTAGCACTGTAAGGCTTTGCCGTGACCCTCTTCGCCAATGCAGCTGGAGAGGGCCGGGTTGCAGCGATGGTTGTGTTTATTCCAATAAATGAACACAACCATCAAACTAGCGACCAGTAGGCCAAAGATCGTGATAATCACATTGATATGAATATCCAGCCACAGCAGTAAGCTATAAAAGCTCAGCATAAACAGAATATTGAGCTGTTCGTTAAAGTTTTGCACAGCAATAGAGTGTCCGGCAGAGAGCAACACGTGACCACGATGTTGCAGCAGGGCGTTCATGGGCACCACAAAAAAGCCCGAGGTGGCACCAATTAATAATAACAAGCTATATACCGCCCACGTGCTTTTGACAAAGGGCATCAGCAGTACCACTAAGCCCATGGCGACACCCATGGGGAGCACGCTTAACGAACGGTTTAACGGAACCTTACCGGCTAAATAGGCGCCAAGTATCGTGCCTATGGCCGCTACCCCCATTAGGATAGAAGACTGATCCAAGCGGTATCCTAACTGTTCTGCGCCCCATTCAATCACAATGAACTGCAAGGTCGCACCGGCACCCCAAAAGAGAGTGGTTACAGCCAAAGAAATTTGCCCCAGTTTATCTTTCCATAAAACACAAACATAGCCTTTGAAATCTTTGATGAGTGCAATGGGGCTGCTTTTTTGTTTTGGGTAGGTAATGTTGGTTTTAGGGATGAGGAGGTTACACGCCGAGGCGGCTAAATAAATGAGACCTATAATTAAAATAGCTGCTTCTGTGCGGTTGGTGGCAATGTCGCCAATACCGGGTGTGCTTTGCAACACGGGGGTGACATCGGGGTGGATCAGCACCCCGCCTAAAACGGTGCCTACGATAATGGAAATCACAGTTAGGCCCTCTATCCAACTGTTGCCTTTGACCAGCATATCGGGTTTTAACATTTCTGTGATGATGCCGTATTTAGCGGGTGAATACGCGGCGGCACCAATTCCGACTAAGGTATAGGCAAAAAATACAAAAAAGAGTTGTGATTCCTGGCTGCTGGCAATGGAGTGTAGGGCGAACATCAACGCACAACCGACAAATTTTATGCCGTTAGTGATGAACATGACCCGTCCTTTGGGAAAGGCATCGGCAAAAGCCCCCACAAAAGCGGCTAAGGCCACATAAGCCAGGGCAAACCACCATTTCATCAAAGGAGCCATCCAGTCAGGGCCTTGTAAATCGGCAATGAGCGCAATGGCGGCGATCAACAATGCGTTATCGGCTACAGAGGACAGCGCTTGGGCTGCCATGACGAGGAAAAAACCTTTGTGCAAAATGAATCTCGATGTGATGGGGTGATGCAAGGGTCTAATCTAAATATAGACCCATTTTATCTCTTATGTCACTGCAGTATAGCCTTATGCAATTTTTGTAGGTAAATTACAGCCCACGGGAATGGCTGCGTTATCATAGTCAAGCCATCTTTTATTAGCCTAGTGGGTTCTTGGTGCGTTTAACTCAAATTAAATTATCTGGTTTTAAATCTTTTGTCGATACCACTGTGATTCCTACCCCCAGTCAACTGGTTGGGGTTGTAGGACCGAATGGGTGCGGCAAATCCAACATCATTGACGCTGTGCGTTGGGTGTTGGGGGAAAGTCGTGCCTCGGAATTGCGAGGTGGTTCTATGCAAGACGTTATTTTTAATGGTTCAGGACAAAGAAAACCCGCGGCTCGTGCCTCGGTAGAACTGACCTTTGAAAATAATGAGGGGCGCATCGTAGGACAATGGGGCAGTTATGCGGAAATTTCGGTGCGTCGAGAGCTGACGCGCGATGGCAGCAGTGGCTACTTTATTAATGGGCAGCAAGTTCGACGTAGGGATATTAATGATATCTTTCTGGGGACGGGCTTAGGAGCACGCGGTTACGCCATCATCGGGCAGGGCATGATCAATCGTTTGATCGAGGCCAGACCAGAAGAGTTACGCGTGTATCTAGAAGAGGCTGCCGGGGTGTCTCGCTACAAAGAGCGTCGCCGCGAGACAGAAAGTCGTTTGCGAGACACGCGTGAAAATCTGACGCGGCTCGAGGATATTCTCCAAGAGCTAGAGCAGCAGCTTATTCGCTTAGAGGCGCAAGCCGAGGTCGCTAAAACTTATCGTGCCTTACAGGCAGAGGGAGAGCAAAAGCAACACGTGCTTTGGTGGTTGCGTGAAAAAAATGCCCGACAAGAACAAAAGCAGCATTTTTTAGCCATCGAACAAGCGCAGACGGCGGTAGAGGCCGCCATGGCCGATATGCGCAGTACGCAAACACGTCTGGAGCAATTACGGCAACAGCATTTGGCTATCACGGATGAGGTTCAAAAAGCACAACAAGCCTTATTCCAAAGCAATGCCACAGTCAGCCGCATTGAGGCGGAGATTCATCATGCGAATACCGCGCAAACCCGTTTAGAGCAGCGACAGGCCCAGTTGCAGGCTCAACAAAAAGAATGGGAGCAGCTGCATGAGGACAGTGCGCAAGAGTTGGCACATAAGCAAGAGGAACTGGAGGACGCGGCGCTGTTGATCGAGGAATCTTTAGCGCAGTTAGAGGAAATTTTAACGCGAGTAGAACCAGCAGAAGCACAGCAACAACAAAAACAAGGACAGATTGCCACCTTGTCCGCCCAGTTGCAGCAGGCCAAACAGCAGAAAGCCTTAGCGCAGCAGCGCATTGACTCATTACAACAGCAACGCTCGCAGTTAGAACTGCGCCAACAGCGATTTGAGCAGGACTTGCTACAGGTGCAAGCTGATACCCCTGTTGATGTGGTAGACCTAAAAGAAAACTGGGAGCAAACCCAGCGCGCGCAACAACAGGAACAACAAGCTGTGGTGCACCTTGAGGCGCAGATGCAGCAGCAACAAGCACAGCAAAAACAAGCGGCTACGGCCTTACAAGAACAAGAGCGAGAGCGGACCCAGATTCAGGCTCAACTGGACGCCTTGCAAGCCTTACAAACACAGGTGCAGCAGCAAGGGAAATTGACCGATTGGTTGCAAGACCAAGGCCTAGCCGGGAGCACGCGTCTTTGGCAGTTATTGCAGGTGCAACCAGGTTGGGAGCAGGCGATTGAGGCGGTATTAGGGCAGCGTTTAAATGCAGTGGCTTTGACGGAGTGGCAGGCGCTACAGCAGTTGCCGAGTTTGCCGCCGGCACGTCTTTGGTTTATGCAACCGACCGCTACCGAAATGACAAGAGAGGTGCCGGCTGGGTTACGGCCATTGATTGAACTAGTGACCGTTCAAGATGCGCGTTGGCAGCAAACCATCGCACAGGCCTTGGCAGACTATTACGTGGCCACCGATCTGCAGGCGGCGCTAAGCACCATCACTCGCCTACCGCCCCATGTGCATCTAGTGGTGGCGGAGGGGCATATCGTGCAGGCGCATCAAGTATTGCTTTATGCGCCCGATGCAGAGCAAGCCGGGGTGTTGGCTCGCCAACAGGCCATCGAACAGCAGCAAAAAGCTTTGGTGGCACAGCAAGTACATGTGGCTGCTGCCACCGAGGCGTTAGAGCGAGCGCAAAGCGATTATATTGCGACGCAACAGGCCCATTCAAAAACACAGACACGATGGCAAGATCTGGTACAGCAGGCCCATGAATTACAACTGCTGTATCAACAAGCGGAACAAAGTAATCAACAACAGCAACAACGAGAGCAACAGCTACAGAGGGAATTACAAGAAATCCAAGAGCAGCAGGCGGAATTAGTCGAGCAAATCGAAGAGGCCACACTGCAGAGTGAGGATCAGGCGCTCTTTTTAGCAGAGCACGAGGAACAACTCATGGCGTGGCAAGACGAGCTGCATCAGGCCAATGAGCAGTTACGCCTACTCAGAGAGCAACAACGCGAAGCA
Source organism: Alcaligenaceae bacterium (assembly GCA_012839585.1). Lineage (GTDB taxonomy): Bacteria > Pseudomonadota > Gammaproteobacteria > Burkholderiales > Burkholderiaceae_B > Paenalcaligenes. The sequence continues at coordinate 6,466 of DUNB01000019.1, forward strand.
GAGCAAAAAAGTGAGCGCCTGAAATACGAGCAAGGCATGTTGCAAGCGCGCGTGGACGAACTGCTCCGCAGTCGACAACAGGCGGCTGATTTGGGACGCCGTACGCAGGCAGAATTAGCCGGCTTGGTGGATGAGTACGAACAGGTAGATGTGCAAGAGCTGCACGAGCAGCTACAAGAGGCCCTAGAGCTGCGTGTTGAACACGAAGAGGCGCACCAAGAAATACAAAAGCGTCAGTCTGAAATGGCGGCGCAATTACATGATTTACAACATAATCAACATCAAACGGGTGATGGTATTGAACCTTTGCGTCAAAAGGTGATGGAGTTACAGCTGGCCGAACAAGCAGCGCGAATGACGGTGGAGCAATATGCAGAGCAATTGGACGGCCACCAGGTGGATCGTCAGGCTCTGGCGGTGTTAGTTCAGGAGCAAAACGCAGATTGGCAGAAGGTCACCTGGTTACAGTCCGAGGTGCAACGGGTCAATAGGGCGGTTGAGGCGTTGGGAGCGGTGAACTTAGCGGCCTTAGAGGAATTGCAGACTGCCCAAGAGCGCCGGTTTTATTTACAATCACAGCATGATGACTTGACCCTGGCCATTGAAACCCTTGAGGACGCGATTCGTAAGATTGATCGTGAAACGCGCGCCTTGTTGCAAAATACCTTTAACGAGGTTAATACGCATTTTGGTGAGTTGTTCCCTCGGCTTTTTGGTGGCGGTGAAGCTAAATTGATTATGACCGGGGACGAGGTCTTAGATGCTGGCGTGCAGGTGATGGCGCAACCTCCTGGAAAACGAAATAGCACCATTCAATTGCTATCAGGGGGCGAAAAAGCCTTAACGGCAACGGCGTTGGTGTTTGCTTTCTTCAAACTGAATCCGGCACCGTTTTGTCTACTGGACGAGGTAGATGCTCCTTTGGATGATGCCAATACCGAGCGTTACGCGAAATTGGTACAAAGTATGAGCGATCAAACACAGTTTTTGTTTATATCGCATAATAAAATAGCCATGCATATGGCAAAACAATTGGTTGGGGTTACTATGCAAGAACAAGGGGTGTCTCGCATCGTAGCGGTAGATATGGCAGCGGCGGTCGAGATGACGCACTGATATGAAGAACAGGTTTAGCCTAATAAGGGTCGGATCGAATAATGAGTGATTTGCAAATAGGTTTGGTGACGCTAGGGGCGGTACTGATTTTGCTCGTTGTGGTTTTTAACTGGTGGCAAGATCGTCGTGTACGGCGCAAAATGCAAGATAAATTCCCCGAGGCCCCAGCTGATCCTCTGATGGCTCAGCTTGACGCCGAGCGGCGCGAGCCCACGGTACGCATCGCTGAAACCTTAGCCGAGAAAAAGGCAGAGCCAGCAGTAGCGGCAGAGGAAATAGACCCAACCTCTGAAGCGGTGATTGATGTGCAGTTTCCACAACCCGTAGAGGGCGAGCAACTCATCGAGTTACTTAGAGCCTATCTGCGCGTGGAAACTAAGCCAGTGCGATTATTTGCCTCTACCGTCAATGGAGAGCATCACGCTTATCCTAATGCGGGTGACAGTTATGTCTCTATGCAGTTAGCCGTGATTTTGGCGAATCGCCAAGGGCCGTTGACGGAAATCGAGTGGTCACGTCTTTGGATGGCAGCTCAGAACTTAGCCCAGCAGCTTGATGGCTCGGTAGATGGACCCGATCAGGCCGAGGTCATGGAGCGGGCTCAACAGTTGGATCAGTTGTGCGCGAATCTAGATGCGCAGGTAGGAATTAGCCTCCAGTTGCGTGAATCCATCGCAACCAACACGGTACGTCAGGTGGTGGTGAGCGCTGGTTTTATGGAGTACGGCAAACAGCTGGCCTGGTTGGCCAGCTCCGGTCTACCGCGTTTTACCTTATTGTTTAATGGTAAGCCGGCCTTGAACTTGCAGTCCGCTAATGTGGATCGCTTGGATTTATTGCTGGATCTCCCCAATAGTCCCAAAGATGAGCAGGCCTTTAGCCGCATGGCGAGTGTGGGGCGTGATTTGGCATTACGTTTGGATGCAGAGCTCATTGATGATCAAGGTCAAGTCCTGACCGATCATTATGATCAAGACATAGACCAACAGCTTTATCAGCTGTATGAACAACTAGAACAAGCCGGCTTTAAAGCGGGTGCATCACGAACACAGCGAGTATTTGCGTGAAACAGCGCTTAGAGGAACTGAAAGAACAGCTAAATTATCACAATCACCGCTATTACGTTTTAGATGATCCGGTGATTGCGGATAGCCAATACGATGCGCTGCTGCGCGAGCTAGAGCACATTGAGCAAGCCCACCCGGAATGGGTGACGAGCGATTCGCCTACACAACGTGTCGGAGCCGCCCCCGTTTCTGCGTTTGCCAGTGTAACTCATGCCGTGCCCATGCTGTCGCTGGGTAATGCCTTTGATGAAAGCGAATTGATCGCTTTTGATAAGCGCGTGGCGGATGCGTTACGGGCCGAAGGGCTGCTAGGGGCTAATGAGGCTGTTAGCTACAACGCGGAATACAAGTTTGATGGGCTGGCCGTGAGTCTGCGCTACGAACACGGCGTACTCGTACGAGGCTCTACCCGAGGGGATGGCTACACCGGCGAGGACATTACCTCCAATGTACGTACCATTGCCTCTGTGCCGTTGCGCTTGCAGGGCGATAGCCGAGACTGGCCCGTGGTGCTAGAGGTGCGTGGCGAGGTGTTGATGCATCAGGCCGATTTCCAAGCCTTAAATCAAGCTCAGCTTCGCCAAGGAGAAAAAGCCTTTGCGAATCCACGCAATGCGGCCGCAGGAAGCCTGCGTCAGTTAGATCCGCGCATTACCGCTAAGCGCCCCTTACGCTTTTTTGCGTATGGTTGGGGTGAAATTCAAATGCCCGCGAGCCAAGAGCAGCCCGATTTGTTTACACAGGCGACTGAAAACACCGGCGTTCCCTACGATTCACAGTCTGCGATGTTGGATTGGCTGCAACGCTTAGGTTTTGTGGTCGACTCCCATCGTGCCGTGCTGTCCGGAGTGGAGGCGCTGATGGATTTTTATCAAAAAACAGCTGAAGGTAGAGCCGCGCTCCCTTATGAAATTGATGGCGTGGTCTACAAGGTAGATCGGCTCGACTTCCAAGATGTACTGGGCTTTGTGGCACGAGCACCGCGTTTTGCGGTGGCGCATAAATTTCCCGCTCAAGAAACCACGACCAAACTCATCGGTATCGATGTGCAAGTAGGGCGTACGGGGGCTATTACACCCGTAGCCAGGCTTGAACCAGTGGTAGTAGGTGGCGTAACGGTGACCAATGCTACGCTGCACAACGAGGACGAAATACGACGCAAAGACGTACGTATCGGTGACACCGTGATTGTGCGACGGGCTGGGGATGTGATTCCAGAGGTAGTGGCTCCTGTGCTGGACTTAAGACCAGAACAGACAGAGCTTTATGTGTTTCCAACGCAGTGTCCTGTGTGTGATTCGGCGATAGAACGAGTCGAGGACGAGGCCATTGCCCGTTGTACGGGTGGCTTGGTCTGTGCAGCACAGCGCAAACAAAGCCTAGAGCATGCGGTAAGTCGTAAAGCCTTAGATGTGGATGGTTTAGGAACCAAGCTCATTGAGCAACTGGTCGATGCCGATAGGGTAAAGAACTTAGCGGATTTATTTACGCTCAATGAATTGGAGCTTGCCAGCTATCCACGCATGGGCGCTAAATCTGCAGCCAATGTGGTAAAGGCGTTAGCGGCAGCTAAAACACCAACCTTAGCGCGCTTGATTTATGCCTTAGGTATTCGTCATGTGGGCGAGGCCACCGCCAAGGCCTTAGCGGAACATTTCGGAGAGCTGGCGGCGTTGACGCAGGCCACAGAAGAGACCCTGGTGCAAATTGATGATGTGGGCCCCGTGGTGGCGGCTTCTATCGCGCATTTTTTTGCCGAGGATCATAACCGAGAGGTGCTGGCTCGGCTAGAGCAGGTAGGCATCACACCACAACTGCCCGAACGCCAATCGACGGCGGTGTCTGAGGCATTAGCAGGTAAAACCTTTGTGCTCACCGGTACCTTGCCCACCTGGACTCGTGACGAGGCGAAGTCTCACATAGAGCAAGCCGGAGGCAAAGTCACTGGATCCGTCTCTAAGAAAACCGATTTTGTGGTGGCAGGAACAGAGGCCGGCTCTAAACTGACTCGGGCCCAAGAGCTGGGTATCACTATTTTGGATGAGGATGGCTTAAAAGCACTACTTGGTTCTTAATCGCATAGTGTGATTAATGAATTCCACGTTTATGTGGTGATCTTATTAACTCATTTTTACGCCGTTTAGCCATAACAAAGCCCCCAAAAGATTGGATTTAGATCCGGCTTTTTGGGGGCTTTTTTTAAGGAGCCGTTTGTTGCTGTGAGCCGATTAGCTAGAGCTTGCTCACAGCAAAGCGCCTTAATTCACTTTCGCTTTTTTCATTAAGCTATCTTGGTAGTCTGTTAATTGTTTTTGACGGAGCAGTTCTTCGATTTGAGGTTTGACCTCTTCGAAGGTAGGGAACTCTAAGTCACGACTGTCTTCGACTTGGATGATATGCCAGCCAAATTGTGACTGTACGGGGGCAGCACTGATTTCGCCTTTTTTCTGCTTTTCTACTGCTGTGGCGAATTCTTCCACGTACATGCCGCTTGGGGCCCAACCTAAATCACCGCCTTGGGCACCGCTACCAGTATCCACGGATTTTTGTTTGGCTGCCTCGGCGAAACTGATTTTCTTGGCGTTGATGTCAGCCAAGAGCTGTTTGGCCTCGTCTTCTTCTTGAACCAAAATATGGCTAACTTTGAACTCTTTTTGGCCTGCTTCGGCTTTTTTCAAGCGTTCGTATTCGGCTTTAAAGTCTTTATCAGACAGTGGGTTCTTTTCAATGTAATCGCTAAGTAAAGCTCGGACTAAAATGCCTTGGCGCGCTAGAGCTAATTCCTGAGCGACTTCAGGCTTTTTATCTAAACCCGCTTTTTCGGCTTCTTGTACAGCCACTAAGCGTACGGTCATTTCCTGTTTGACTTGCTCACGTAGCTCTGGGCTATCTTTGGCACCCTGTTTGACTAACAGGCTGACAAACTCGTCCAGTTGTTTTTGTGTGATGGACTGACCATTAACAGTGGCCACATTTTGAGCGGCTAGAGGAGCGGCTAAAGCACAGCTGAGTGCAAGTACGGCAAAACGCTTCATAAGTATCCTTAATTTTTATTTAATCTCTATGGCAAAGGCATGAATGGGATGAGGGATAAGATCTTGGACGTGCTCATAAATTAAACGATGCTTAGCCAAGGTAGATAATCCCTCAAATTGATCTGAGCCAATAATCAAACGGAAATGGCTAGCCCCGCCTTGGGCACCAGCATGACCCGCATGCAGGTGTGACTCATCAATGATTTCAAAGTGAGTGGGCTGTAAAACACGAAGCCTTTCTGTAACAAGCGCAATGCGCTCTGAAATAGACATAACTAGGAATCCTGTTGATCGGGCTGATCTTTTAAGTATTTACTCAGCCACAAAGACTGTAGTACTACAAAGATCACTAGCAAAATAAGAGAGCCAAAAACTTTAAAATTCACCCACTGGGCATCGGTGAAGTGACCTGAAAAGGCCACGAATAAATTGATTGCGCCCGAAATAATAAAGAACCCGGCCCAGCTATAGTTTAGTTTTTTCCACGCCTGTTCGGGTAACACTAATTGACCACCCATTAGTTTTTGCATCAGGTTACGACCTAAGAACCAGTGACTACCCAATAAGATGGCAGCAAATAGCCAATACAAAACAGTGGGCTTCCATTTGATAAAGGCGTCATTCTGGAAAAAGAGTGTGGCGGAGCCAAAGACAACAATCACACCCAGGTTGATCCAGTGAGTGGTTTCGATCGTTTTTTGACGCGCTTTTAGCCAGATAATCTGTACGGCTGCGGCCCCCATCGCCACGGCGGTGGCGGTATACATGTCAAACGTTCTAAAGGCGATAAAAAATAGAACGAGTGGAAATAAGTCAAAAAGCAGTTTTTTCATGCGGGCTCGAAACGTAGGGCGACAGAGTTAATACAGTAGCGTAGACCTGTAGGAGGTGGGCCGTCAGGAAAGACATGGCCTAGATGAGCGTCACACACGTTACATAGAATCTCGGTGCGAATCATGCCGTGGCTTTCATCCACCTCTTCGCGCACATTGTCTGGGTTGAGCGCGGCAAAATAGCTAGGCCAGCCGCAACCCGCGTCAAACTTAGTGTCTGAGGCAAACAAGGGTGTGTCGCAGCAAACACAGCGATAGATGCCGTTTTCTGAATGCTGATTGTATTCACCGGTAAAAGGGCGTTCAGTGCCTCGTTGACGCGTCACATAAAAGGCCTCGGGGCTGAGTAGGGCTTGCCATTCAGCTGGGCTTTTGCGAATTTTATTCATACTTTTTAGGGTAGTAAAACAAAAAAGAAGAGAACAGACAGTGTAGCCCTGTTTGGTCTGAGCGCAAACTAATAAACCTAGAGACTTAATTCATTTTATTCACAGCCTAAAGCGTCAAATCGGGAAAGCCCTTAAAGACGGCATAGTGCATTACTCCGCATAATGACTGGCTTGTTTAAGGTGTAAATGATTTAGATCTAGAGAATTTAAGGTTTATACCTATATGGGTTTTTTAGTTAATTTGATACGTTTATGCTGTATCTGTTAGAAAATATGTATAACAAGGTGTGAGCTACCGCTTAACACCGCAATTAATCATCTGGAGACAAACTATGCAGCTATCCCCGTCCTTACGACGCACAGTATTAGCTGGTGCTATTGCTTTGGCTTTGCCTATGGCTGCCGTAGCGCAAATTAAGATTGGCGTGACGGTGGCTTCCACTGGTCCTGCCGCATCCCTAGGTATTCCTGAGCGCAACACGGTGAGCTTACTGCCTACTGAAATTGGCGGTCAGAAAGTTGAATACATTGTGTTGGATGATGTCACAGATACCACAGTTGCTGTGCGTAATATGCGTAAACTCATCACCGAAGACAACGTCGATGTGGTTATTGGTACTTCCGTGACTCCAGGCTCGTTAGCCATGGTTGACGTGGCGGGCGAGACTAAAACACCCATGATCAGTGTAGCGGCTAACGCTCGTATTGTTGAGCCGGTTAAAGATGCTCGCGAATGGGTTTTTAAAACCCCTCAAAATGACCAGCTGATGGCAGCGGCTTTGGCTGATGCCATGGAAAAACAGGGCGTTAAAACCTTGGGCTTCATTGGCTATAACGATGCCTACGGCGATGGCTGGCTTAACGTAATGGAAAAAGCCGCTGAGGCCAAAGGCATCAAGATGGTTGTTGCCGAACGCTACAGCCGCACAGATACCTCGGTAACCGGTCAGGTCTTGAAGCTAACCGCCGCAAACCCGGATGGCATCTTGATTGCTGGCTCTGGAACCCCTGTGGCACTACCACAAGGCGAGCTCAAAAACCGCGGTTACAAAGGCACGATCTACCAAACACACGGTGCAGCTAATAACGATGTGTTGCGTGTTTGTGGTAAAGATTGCGAAGGCATGGTGTTACCAGCCGGTCCATTATTGGTAGCGGATCAGCTTCCCGATGACAACCCCATTAAAGCTACGGCGTTGCAATACAAAGAGCGTTACGAGGCCGAATACGGTGAGGGCACCATCAACACCTTTGGCGGCCACATGTGGGATGCCGGTATGCTTGTCGAGGACGCGATTCCGCGTGCTTTAGCAACAGGTGCTAAACCTGGTACGCCCGAGTTTCGTGCAGCGATGCGTGATGCTATTGAGAAAACAACGGATTTAGCTGCTTCTCAAGGTGTATTTAACATGACCGCCGATAACCACTCTGGTTTAGATGAGCGTGCTCGTGTCATGGTGAAAGTGGTTGATGGTAAGTGGACTTATCAGCCTGATCTCTAATCTGCTGTAGTCATTTCGTGGCTGGTCTTCGCTAATGCGAGGACCAGCCGA
>DUNB01000020.1 GCA_012839585.1 Alcaligenaceae bacterium
GTCCTCTGCGGTAAAGTCAGAGCCATCGTGCCACTTAACCCCTTCTCGTACCACCATACGTACTTTCTTGTTGTCGTCAGTAAAACCCCACTCGGTCAACAAGCCGGAGGAAAAGCTCAAATCAGGATCCTGATTAATGAAGCGATCGAACACAGATAGGTACAACGCCTGAAGTTTAGGGTTGACGCCCGACGGACCAGTGGTTGGGTCCCAACTTGGAATACCTGTACTGTACGCAATGACTAAATCTTTGACAGAGCCTTGAGCAAATGCAGGTAGACCAATAACTGAAACACCTGCAATAGCCATGCTGAGCTGTAGAAAGTCACGTCTAGTGTGCGTCATGATTGGTTTCCTTTATATGTGGCCCAAGATGGCCGTAATGAGCGGGTTACAATTGCAAACCTTGTTTAATATCCTTTACATCTTAAAGGTTGAGAGCTCAAATACCCACTGGTAGTAACCCCATAACTATTTGAGGTCTTGCGCCACCATATAACCTGATCCTGCCCCGGTGCCACCACCTGGCCAGACCGCGGCGCCCACCATATGTAACCCTTTAACCGGCGTATGCCCATCTGCAAAACCGAGTACGGGACGGAACAAAAAGTTTTGTAATAAATGATGCGAACCACATACTTGATCCCCACCCACCAAATTCGGGTTTTCGGCCTCTAAATCCAAGGGTGACACCACATGACGACCTAAAATCAAGGTAGACAGCCCCGGGGCATATTGCTCCATTTGAGCAATCACACGATCCGCATACGCCTCTTTAACGCTTGGCCAATCCGTCGCCTGAATCTGTCCAGCGGCATCTCCTTGAATCTCTGCGGGTAAACAGCGTACCTGAATCCACAACGTGTGTTTACCTTCAGGCGCTCGAGATGGGTCGTACACGGTAGGCTGACCTACAACCAAGATGGGGGCATCCGGCAACATGCCTGCCATGGCTTGTTGATAGGTCCTAGCCAAATCATCAATAAAAGGTCCGATATGCACATAAGCAAACTGGCGTAAGGCCTCTGCTTGCCAATTCGGTAAATCTGACAAAGCCAAGTGAATCATCATGGTGCCCGGCGCATGCTTAAAGTCCTTCATGCCTTGATCAAAACGAGCATTACCACTGTGATCACCCAATAGTCGCATTAGGGCTTTAGGCGCCACATTGGCAATCACGCGATCGGCAGATAGGCTTTCTCCGTCGGTTAAGATGACACCTTGAGCTTGGCCTGCATGTACCGTAATTTGGCTCACCTCTGCCTCGCAACGCACCTGCCCACCACGGGACTCAATCAGCTTCACTAACGAGCGCGTCACCGTGTCCGCGCCGCCTTTACCAATCACCATCCCCATGGCTTGCCCCGCAAAACTTTCTAGATACGGGAAAATCGCCCCACCCGAAATATCCGGTGCAAAATCAAGGTGCAAGCCCCATGTGGCCAAGGCGGCATGCATGCGACGGTCTGTAAACGTTTGCTCTACCCAATCGCGTGGCGAAGACACCAGTAAACGCATCAAAGCCAAGGACTCTGTCGCACCCAGACTACGAAAAATATGCCAACCGGCCTTAGCTAGCCCTTTTTTAGTCATGCGCGCAGACAGTAATGCTCCCAGCGCGCCGGCTTTTTCAGGAAAAGCCGCTAAACCTGCCTGCCAGGCGAGCTTGTCTTCCTCGTTTTTGATGGTGGATAAGGTTTCTTGCAGATCAGTGGTCACACCAAAATAATCACCATCGGCAAACACCGAGGCAAAGGGTCTATCCACCGGTACAAATTCCAAACCATGCTCGGCAAGCAACGCAGCGTGCGTTTTGTGAAACCCCGATCCCGCAAACATCGACAAATTCATTGCAGCTACGTCATGCCTAAACCCTGGCAGCGTGAGCTCCTCCGTACGCACTGCGCCACCGACTCGATCCAGTCGCTCTAGCACCGTTACCGCGTGCCCTTTGAGTGCTAACTCCGCACCCGCAACCAATCCGTTGATGCCTGAACCGATCACTATTACCTTCATTCGCGCTCCTTTTTTATAGGTGTTTCTTTGTTATTTTCCCCATTCAAACCAGCTCTGGGGTCTGTCTAGTTGTAGGTGATCAATCAGTCAGCCTCTTTACTAAACCCTCCGATCATAACAAGACGCCTTGGATCCAGTCACAAAAAACGGCTTGACCTGGTTTTTTATCCAGATCCAAGCCGCTTCGTATGACGAGTCCGTTTTAGAGTCGATTAAACGCTAGGACGCGCTAGACCCAAATGATCTCGTAATGTGGTGCCGGTGTATTCCGTACGGAATAAACCTCGTTTTTGTAGCACTGGAATTACCTGCTCGGCAAAGTCCGTAAAACTATACGGCAACGCCGGTGGCATCAGGTTAAACCCATCCGCCCCTTCGTTACGGAACCAGTGCTCCATTTGATCTGCAATGGAGTCCGGTGTGCCGACCATGGTGCAATGCCCACCGCCAGCCGCCAAACGCCCTAACAACTGACGCACAGTGGGGTTTTCTGTTTCGATAATGCGAAGAATGGTACTGTAACGGCCTTTGGGGCCAGTAAATTCCTCTAGAGGTTTGAGTTTGGGCACGGGGGCGTCCAATTCCCAATTCGAGCAATCCTGCCCTACAAACATCCCTAATTGACGCAACGACGCTTCGGCAGGCAAGAGCTCATCCAGTTCGCGCTGTTTACGCAATGCTTCCTCGTGCGTAGACGCCACATAGGTCACCAAGCCCGGCATAATCGGCACGTCGACCTGGCGTCCAGCTGCTTTCACTCTGGCCTTCACATCTCGGTAATAGGCTTGAGCGGCAGGCAAATCATACGCCACCGCATAAATCGCCTCGGCTAACTGTGCCGCCACCTGACGACCTTGCTCACTGGCTCCCGCCTGAAACAACACCGGGTGCCCTTGAGGAGAGCGCGGAACCGTGAGTGGGCCATCGACCAAAAAGTGCTTTCCTTGATGATGAATGGGGTTAACCTGTGACGCATCCGCATACTTGCCTTGGCGATCTAACACCATGGCATCATCGCTCCACGAATCCCACAGCTTTTTGGCCGATTCAATGAATTCCACCGCACGCTCATAACGCCAAGCGTGATCAGGCATCGATTCATAGCCGTGGTTGCGCGCCTCAACGTCATACATCGAGGTCACCACGTTCCAAGCCACCCTACCCCCAGAGATATGATCCAATGAGGCCAACATACGAGCCGCATTAAAAGGGGTTTGAAACGTACTGGAAACGGTGCTGATCAGACCAATTTTGTCGGTGGCACGCGCTAAGGCAGCCAACATCGTTAAGGGCTCTAAAAACCATTGCGGTCCGTCCTCTACATGACCAAAATATTGGCCGTCTGCAAAAAACACCGCATCTAATTTAGCGCGCTCTGCGGCTTGGGCTAATTCCTCGTAATAGCGAATATCACCCAGTCGCTCCACAGGCGAGTCAGGGTGACGCCAAGCGGCACGATGATGACCACAGGTATAAATAAATAAATTTAAGTGCAATTGTCTCATTGTCTTAGTCTTTTACTAACCCACCATCGACCACCAGGTTTTGGCCTGTTACGGAGCGCGCCCAAGGCGAAGCAAAGAATAGAGCGGTATCAGCAAACTCAGTCGGGTCCGTGACCTTGCGCAACGGGGTGCCCGAGGCAATCAGATCGAAGACCTCTTCGGGTGTCGCCGAAGAGGCATCTGTGGTGCGCAATAAACCGCCTGAAATCATGTTGACCGTAATGCCTTTGGGGCCTAGGTCATGAGACATGGTACGAGTAAAAGACAACAACGCGGCTTTGGCGGCGGTGTAATCATGATAAGGCACAACGGGGTTTTGGAATAAGTTGGTCCCGATATTGATAATGCGACCAAAGTTCTGGGATGCCATGCTATCCATAGTGGCTTGTACTGTATTCAACGCGCCACGCACAATGCCTTCAAGTTGCTGGTGCATGTTTTCCCAAGTGAGCGTATCGGCATGAGGACGCGCATCACCATTGAAACTAAATGCTGGTAAAGCATTATTCACAACGGTTGTGATTTTTTTAGAAAAATGCTGTTCGGCCTGGGCCACCATGGCCTTAACGGCTTCGGGGTCACACACATCCGCTTGAATCGCAATGGCACGATCCGGTGCTGTTGCGACGAGGGCTTCGGCGGCGTCTTTGCTATTTAAATAATTAATGACGACGCAAGCGCCTTGATCTAGAAAGGCCCGGGTTAATGCGGCCCCTAAGCCTCTTGCCCCACCTGTGATTAAAACCACTTGTTCTGTGATGGGTAATACTGTGTTATTCATGTTGCCTCCAAAATTGCAAGGCAAAGGTATGTCCAACACCATGTTGACATCCCTTCGCCAGTATGAACTGGATCAGGTTCTACGGGTACATTCTCAGCCCTGAATTTGCGAGTCACCTCTCAGGACACCCCGTGCCAGAGCAAAAACGATAGCACACATCACATACGCAACACAACGCACCGTGTAATTGACAGTTACTAGCACATTGACTATGCTTTTTGCTGTTCCTAGGGGTGCCAACAGGCTGAGAGGTGTAAAAAGCACTAACCCTTAGAACCTGATCCGGGTAATGCCGGCGCAGGGAAGGAATTCCTCAGTGCTATGCATTTATCCGCCTCTTTTTCTCTACTTACGCCTTAACCGGTCGAGGGATTATGCTTAGTCACGTTTCCACCTTAGCTTGGCTGATTGGTTTTTCCGCATTATTTGCTTTAGCCGGCGTCATCTATGCACGCCGTACCCGCGATAGCCTCGAAGACTACATCGTTGCCCGCCATAGCCAAAGTGCTTTTGCCACTGTACTAACACTTTTGGCCTCATCACTGGGTGCTTGGATTCTTTTTTCCCCTGCTCAAGCCGCCACCTGGGGTGGTTTAGGTGCCGTCATTGGCTACGCCATCGGCTCGATGTCGCCCCGTTTTGCCATGATTCCTCTGGGCCAACGCATGCGAGATCTGATCCCTCAAGGTCACACGCTGACCGAGTATGTGATCCACCGTTTTGGTAAACCCATGTACGTACTGACCTTGCTCATTATGATGTTCTATATGTTCATCTCGCTAACGGCAGAGATCACCGCGATGGCAAAACTGGTCACCCTCATCGCTCCCATCCCACTCGGGGTGACGGCGGCCGTGGTCCTCATCGCCACCTTAATTTACACGTCCTACGGTGGCTTACGCGCCAGTATTTTTACCGATAAGGTACAGATGCTCGTCATGCTGCCCTTATTGTTTTTATTATTGATCTTTGGTTGGAACGCCGTCGGCGGCGCCGCACCCACCATAGAGCGCCTCCAACAAAATGCGCCCCAATTATTAGACCTAGGTAATGCAGTAGGCATCAAAGCCGGCATTACCTTTTTTGTGGCCATTTTACTGACGGGTCTGTTCCATCAAGGTAACTGGCAACGCATTTATGCCGCTCAAAGTGATAAAGCCATGCGTCGTGGTTTTTTAATTAGCGGTTTATTGGTGGCGCCATTTATTTTTGTGATGGGGCTGTTTGGTCTGGCTTTTGTCGCCTGGACTCCAGACGGCGATAACTCTGTGGCCCTTTTTAGCGTCTTAACGCCTAGTCTTCCTATTTGGTTTGTGGTGCTATTAATCCCGTTAGGATTGGCCTTGGTCATGAGTAGCGCAGACACCGCCATTAGTGCGGTCACCAGCATCATTGCCGTAGATATGCACCGCATCATGCCACGGCTAAGCGGTGCCCAACTGATGCGCATTTCACGCTATTTGGTTTGGGCTCTTGCGATCCCCGTCTGGTACACCTCGGCCAAAGGGCTCAGCGTGTTGTACTTATTCCTATTGGCCGACCTATTGTGCTCTGCCGCCGCCTTTCCTGTGTTCTACGGCTTATACAGCCGCCGTATTACCGGCATGCAGGCTACCTTAAGTACCCTAGCGGGCTTGGTGACTGGGTTGATCTTGTTCCCTGCGCCTAGCGGTCCGATGGATTATTTGCTCGAATCCTTTTTGGTCGCTGCCCTCGTGCCTGCGGTGTTATGTCTGCTGTTAGAGCGCCTTAGTCAAAACCAGTTTGACTTCAAACAACTCGCCAATATCAAAGGCATGGACCAGCAAACTAACTAGCGATCTAGCGCAGCAGCTAAGGGCTAGTTCTTCGTTTGGGAATATCCATCGTTAGCTCGACCCGTCGGTTTTGCGCGCGTCCCTCTGCGGTTTGATTAGACTGCAACGGGCGCGTATCAGCAAAGCCGACCGCCCGTAAGCGATGGCTCGCAATGCCATTGGCCTCAAAGTATCGCACCACGCTGCCCGCTCTGGAGCCTGACAGTTCCCAGTTTGACGGATAGCGCCCCCCACGTATGGGTACCGAGTCGGTGTGCCCTTCTACGGCAATGGGGTAATCATTTTTTTGCAAAACCGTTATGAGTTTTTTCAGCACACTGATTCCCGCTAAACCTAAATCGGCCTGACCAGACGGAAACAAGATTTCGCTGTTAATTCTAAAGCTTACCGACCCCTCATTCATCACCACATCAATGTCGTCGCCTAGCTCATCAAAGCCCATCGCATTGAGGCGACCATCAGCGTCTAAAGCTTCACCATCAGCTCCCATCAATCGCCCCTCACCCGATTGGTCACCAACTTGTCCTTGCGTCTCATCGCCATAAACAGCGTCGCCTGGCTGCGCACCATAGCCATCGCGTTCTAATTTGGCGCCAGGACGCTCGCCCTCCCCGGCTCCACCTGTAATCGCCGCGCTGCCAGCTCGATCAAAGCCGGAGATAAAATCACCTTTGCCAGAAAATGCCAGCATCACGATCATCAGCACCAACAGCAACGTCATCATATCCAAGTAAGTAGAAAACCAGGTTTCCTCTTCCTCTTTAGGCTGCATGCTATTGTCCAGCATTAACCAATCTTTACGCGCGCCACCCTGGCTCTTCCCCGCTTGTTTTGCTTGCTGCAGCTCCATTTCCAAGCGCTTGGCTTTAGCGGTTAATTGGGCGATTAACTTGTTATCGTTTGACATCAGTATTTCTCGTCTTACTCGTCACGCCCATTACCATCATCAATCTCATCATGGTATTGCGCCATAAAAGAGTTCAAGGTTTCCCGCATCATGGCCGGTCCACGCTTTTGACTCATCATCGACACCCCTTGCAGCACCATGTTCATCAAGACCAGCCGCTGCTCTGTGCGACGCTCTAACTTAACGGCGACCGGTTTGAACAACAAATTCGAGAACAAAATGCCATAAAAAGTAGTCATTAAGGCCAGCGCCATTTGCTGACCAATCAAGGCTATGTCCCCATCACCAAGCAAGAACATCAAATTCACCAGACCCACCAAGGTTCCAATCATGCCAAACGCCGGAGCGTAACTGGCCATAACGCGGAAAAGTTGTGCCTCGGCATGTTCACGCGCACGCATGCGAGAGATACGCCATTGCAACAGCTCTAAGATTTCTTCCTCGGGTGTCATATCGATCACCAATTGCACGCCCGTTTTTAAAAAAGGATTGGCGACTTGCTCTAAGGCATTTTCTACGGCGCGTATATCACCACTAACCCATAAACGAGAAATATTGATCAACTCGTCAAGATCGTATTGGGTATAGAGTTTTTCATTACGCATCACCGTACCGATCAACCCAAAAATACGCACCACTTCGCTCAAGGGGTAACTAATAAACGTGGCCGCCATCGTCCCCACCAACACAATTAAAATGCTGGGAATATCTAAAAACAAAAAGGGATCAACGGAGGTATAAAAAATAACCACGCCCAGTAAAACCGTACTGGCGAGGATACCGATTAGAGTGGAGGGATTCATGAGAAGGGGCTAAGTCGGGCTCTGCACAACAGCAAAGCCAAAACTGTTGTCACAAGAGTAGTTAGTAGAAGTTAAATTTAGTACAAAATGGTAACACACCCCTCTTATAGGTGCTTGCTATTGCCACCACATATTCAACTGCACTTTGATATAGATCGGAGAATAGCTGCCATTCCAATGACGCACTCGATGCACCACATATAAAGGTGCTTGGGCCGATAGCCCTTGAAAGACTGCAGTATAAAGCTGGCCACCACGGATGGGCTCGCAGCGGCTAAAATTCTGCGTGCACAGCTCACTGTCAATTTGCGCACCGGCTGAAGGTCGTACCTGAACATATAAACGAGTTAGGGTTGCGCCTAGAGCGGGCGGACGCGGTAGCTCGCTGGCATTAAACGACTGTGTGACAGGCTGATCCAAACGATGAATGGCAGGACTAATTTGCTCAAACGCCCACGTATTTTGTGCTAAAACCCGCATCGGCATAAGTAGTACTACTAATAGGACGACGTAGTGTGGATAAAAAAATCTCAAATACTTCATTTTTATTTTAAATAATGCCTATAACTTCTTAATTTACGAAGGAATATCTGCTACCATTTACACACGGATGACGCTTTTTTTCTGGTCTTAGGTATCACTTATGCTCTTATCACAGTTTTCTGCCATTTTGCTACGCCGCCGCATTAGTTTGATCTCCGCTTTAGCCCCATTATTGGCGGCTCCCGTGTCTGCTCAAGACCTTGAGTTAATGCCCGTCCATTATCATACGCCCTATGCCCACTACGCAAACAATTTACAACCGGTGCATTTGGCCCCAGCTCCAGCCGCTCCTTCCTCATTACTAAACGGACTACCGGCTCAACTTCGCTCTGAAATTGCTTACGTACAGGATCTGGCTTCCTCTACCACGCTTTATCAAAAAAACAGCACCGTCGTACGCCCCATTGCTTCTATCACTAAACTCATGACCGCGTTGATTGTACTAGAGGCCGCTCAAGACATGGACGAAATCCTAGAGGTCAGCAGCGCCGATGTCGATAGAGTCAAAAACACCACCTCCCGTTTAAGCGTAGGCTCTAGGCTTAGCCGCGCTGACATGCTGCACTTAGCCTTAATGTCCTCTGAAAACCGTGCTGCCAATGCCCTAGGTCGCTACTATCCCGGTGGTTTAAGCGCTTTTGTGCGGGCGATGAACGATAAAGCGCGCGCACTGGGCATGCGTCAGACCCGTTTTGTAGAGCCCACCGGCTTATCTAGCGAAAACGTCTCTAGTCCGCGCGATCTGGTCGCCTTGATGCAGGCCACGGCCAAACAACCGTTGATCCATCAATACACCACCAGCGAACAACATATTGTAGAACCTCGCCCAGGTCGCCAGCTTATCTACAACAACACAAATCGCTTAGTGCAAAATGACAAATGGGATATCAAAGTATCCAAAACCGGCTTTATCAACGAGGCCGGGCAATGTTTGGTCTTA
The DNA here is from genome assembly GCA_012839585.1 of Alcaligenaceae bacterium. Taxonomy (GTDB): domain Bacteria; phylum Pseudomonadota; class Gammaproteobacteria; order Burkholderiales; family Burkholderiaceae_B; genus Paenalcaligenes. Next base: position 9,313 of record DUNB01000020.1, read on the forward strand.
CTGACTAAATTCGAAGGTCGCGATATTGCGATTGTGTTGCTCAATGCTCAAGGCCGCTATTCTCGTATCGGCGATGCTATCCGTCTACGCAATCTGGTCGAGGGATCAAACAAACTAGCCATGCTGTAATAGGCGTTTTTTTCGCCTCGTTGGGCCTCTCGGCCCACGCTTCGTTTTAAAGCATGCCAATTCCGCTCACTCCTTGTTAAACTTAGAGCCACATCATCATAGTTCAAGGAGTTGTTATGCGTATTAGCTTAGCTCTATTACTTAGCGCCCTGTTCAGTCCACTGGCCAGCGCCCAAATATTACCGGCGGTCCAATTCTATCAGGATAACGCCTATATCTGCGGCGGAATTGGTAGTGACGAATCACAGGCCTTTAGATCAGCACGTTCTCAATACCCCTTAAGCCTTAACTTTGGACAAAAACAAGGGAATCGCGTCGCCTTTGTCGCAGACGTACAAGTCGTGATGCGTGACGATTCCGATCAAACGGTTCTCAACATCAGCAGCGAAGGCCCTATCTGTCTACTCGATGTGGATCCAGGTAACTACCACGTCTATGCCACCTACGAAGGCCAGACCCAACAGCAGTCCGTACGAGTGAGTCGTCAAGGTCATCAGCTTAACTTCATCTGGCCTGAAACTCTGCCCTCTTCACCACAGTAAGGTATTTGACATGGCTCAATTTGCTGTCATTGGTCTAGGTCGTTTTGGCTCGGCCGCCTCGTTGGAACTCATGAAAATGGGGCACTCCGTTCTAGGCGTAGACATCAATAGCAAAGTCGTCGACCAACACGCGGACTTGTTGTCGCGTGCTGTCATCGCTGATGTGACCGATAAAGCCGCGGTCGATGAGTTGGGATTAGACAACTACGATGTGGTCTTAATCGCCATCGGGGATGACATTCAAGCCTCCTTAGTCTGTGTGGTGCATTTGAAAGCCGTTGGCTCCAATAAGATCTGGGTAAAAGCCATTTCTCATGCGCAACACTTGATTCTTAGCAAGCTCGGCGTGGATCGCATCATTCACCCCGAAGAGGAAATGGGGATTCGCGTTGCACAAATGCTCAGCTACCCCATGGTCAATGATTACATTTCTTTGGGTAATGGCGAGTTTGTGGTGGAGATCACCGCCAGCGAGCGCCTCGATGACATCAGTATTGGTGATGTGCTCCACACCAATAATGATGTGGTAGAGGTCTTACTGATCAAACGCAAAACACAAATTCTGGTCCGCCCTGCTGATGATTTTATCTTACAGGCCAAAGACATTTTGGTGCTGTTTGGTCCGCTCAATGTCTTGCGCACCATCGCACCAAAACTGGTTTAACCTTCTATGCTACGTTCTAAGCCCCTTAAGCGACTGCGTAAATCAGTAGCTCGCAGTGGTCCCACCCATCTACCCGCCAGCCCACCTATTGTGCTGGCGATGGGGTTTTTAGCGTTAATTATGCTGGGCACTTTGCTCTTAAAGCTGCCCTGGTTCACGCGTACCCCTATCAGTTGGTTTGAGGCGTTTTTTACTGCCACCTCTGCGGTTACCGTCACGGGGCTCACCGTCATCGAACCCGGCAGCGTGTTAAGCGTTCCCGGTCAGGTGCTCCTGACCGTGCTGGTGCAGTTTGGAGGTTTAGGCTTTGTCACCTTTGCGGTCTTGGCCGCCATCACACTGGGCAAACGCATTAGCCTACAGCAACAAGTTTTAGCTCTTGAGGCCTTTAACCAAACCAGCGTGTCGCGTATTGGGCAGACGGCGTTTTCGGTTTTAAAAATCGCCTTTACCATCCAGGGCATCACGATGGTGTGGCTCACCTATTGGTGGAGCCGCCACATGGACCTCAAACAAGCGGCCTACGAGGCCTATTTCCATGTCACCATGGCGTTTAATCACGCCGGGATGGGCCTATACGAAGACAGCCTAATCGGTCTCACCCATGACCCGCTTAGCATCATCACGCTTTCTATGATGATTATCATAGGAGGGCTAGGCTTTCCGGTGATTATGGATATTTTGCAGAAAAAACGCTGGAAACGGCTATCACCGTATAGCAAGATTATTCTGCTTGGCACCTTGTTTTTAAACGTGGTGGGTTTTCTGACGATTTGGGTCTTTGAATACAAAAACCCCAACACCATCGCCGCGCTGCCTTGGGTTGAACAGGCCACCGCCTCGTGGTTTCAAATTGTATCTAGCCGCACCGCTGGTTTTGTGACGATGGATGCAGTCGGAATGCGTGACAGCTCTACCTTACTGATCATGCTGTATATGTTTATTGGAGGCGGCTCACTCAGCACCGCCAGTGGCATTAAACTGGGTACTTTTATTGTGTTGCTTGCAGCTGTAGTGTCTTACCTACGTCACCGCGAAGAGGTGGTGTTGATGCATCGCGCCATCCCACCTGAAACCGTGCAAAAATCCCTGTCCTTAGTGTTAACCACCTTTGGCTTGTTTTTCTTTGGTTTGCTGTTCATTACTATTTTCGACAACCAACCCTTTAGAAGTGTGATGTTCGAGGTCATGTCTGCCATTACCACCACCGGCATGAGCTTTGGTATTACAGGCGAACTGTCTTTGCCCAGTAAATTTATGCTCACTATTTTGATGTTTGCCGGTCGCTTAGGGCCGCTTACCTTAGTCTATAGCTTAGCCACCCGTCGTCGTAGCCGCATTCGCTACCCCGAAGGGCACTTCCAAGTGGGCTAACCCTCTACTCATACGGTCACATCCATCCCATCGTGGCCGTTTTCTTTTTTGTAAACGAACGAAATTTTGTTATGAGCGCTTATATTTTTGATACGGAAACCACTGGAGCTCAACAGGCTGACATCATTGAGGCCGCCTGGCTACAGATCGATAATCCCACCAACATGCAAGTGATGCGCCAGTTCGAGCAACGCTATAAACCACGTCACCCCAACACCTTAGGGGCCTTGGCGGTACACCATATTTATGATGAAGAGCTAGAACACTGCCCGCCTTGTACCGACTTTAGCTTTCCCGCCGATGCCCAGTACATGATTGGTCATAACATTGATTACGATTGGAACATGGCGGGCCAACCTCAGGTCAAACGTATCTGCACCTTAGCGCTGAGCCGCATGCTCTTACCTAAACTTGACAGCCACAGCCAGTCTCTCTGGCATGGGGGCGGAAAAAA
>DUNB01000021.1 GCA_012839585.1 Alcaligenaceae bacterium
ACCCAACACGTCGCGGCTGTTGCGGTAGCGCACCCAGCCCAGTTTCGGCAGAAAAATACGGCTGTTCTCCTGATCGAGCTTGCAACCTTGTGGATAGCGGAAGCTATCCGATTGCCCTTTTTTCTTGAAGCGTGGAAAATCAGCGCGTTTGGCAAAGAAGTTTTTGTAGGCACGCTCGAGGTCTTTGAGCGCTTGCTGCAAACATTGACTGGGCGAGTGTTTCAGCCACTCTGTTTCCTTATCCTTCTTCCAAGCAGGTAGAAAATTAGCCAGAACGGTATAGCTAAACTTCGTCGTGCTGTCGGCGGCATAACGGTCTTTTTGCCATGCCAACGCCCTATTGAACACGAAACGACACGCACCGGCAAAGCGGCGCATATCGCGTCGCTGAGCACCGTTAGGCTTGAGTTCGTATTGATAGGCTTGCAATCGTTTCATACTAACAATGATACGTGGCCTAGGGAGAAAAACAACGGCATTCGACGCGGTAGACACTGTGTTTTTTAACATGCACGTTCACTTGGTCTTTGCCGGATGATTCGCAAAAAGAAGTATCCGAGCATTCACAACAAACTATGGAATGGCGCCCTCTGGTCGCCTAGCTACTTTGCTAGAAACTGTGGCGGGGCGCCTATCGAGATCGCCCGACAATACATTGAGCAACAACAGACGCCCGGCTGATACGAAGACGCTAGCGCGTCCGCGCTATTCATCTTCGCCCTGAACGGCGGGGTTTTCCGCGCAATCTGATAAAAAAGACAAAAAAAAGCCCCCATTGCGGGGGCTAAAAATGAATGTAGGGCACATTCAGCGCCTGTCATTTGGTAAGGAGAAGCCAAGACAGACTACCAGCCACCTCTTAACAGGGGGCGTTTCGGTGACTGGTAGTTTATTAGTCTGATAGAAAACCAAGTAGTTCCCAATAAAGATGCAACTAATTTTATCAGCTGTCTTTGGGCGTGAGGTTTAAGCGGCCTCTTCGAGGAAGCCGCGTAGTTTTTTCATGGCTGCGGATTCAATTTGACGGATGCGTTCAGCGGAGACACCGTATTCTGCAGCTAAATCATGCAGCGTTAAGCCTTTGTCGTCCTGTAACCAACGGGTTTCGATAATGCGACGTGAGCGGTCGTCTAAGCGAGCCAACGCATTTTCTAGGCCAGCGCCTTGGAGCTGTATATGAGCGCGCTGCTCGATCACATTAGAGGGTTCCAGTTCGCCCTCGTCGGACAAATAAGAGATAGGCGCAAAGTTCGCGTCATCGTCATCATTGCCATAAGGCGAATCAAGGGCCATTTCCGCACCCGACATACGCAATTCCATTTCGGAAACGTCTTGGGGGCGTACGTTAAGTTCGCGGGCGATGTCCTCGACCTGAGAGGGGTCTAGGGTTTGACCGTCCTCCGGGCGCATACGACGTAAGTTAAAGAATAATTTACGTTGCGCCTTGGTTGTAGCGATTTTAACTAAGCGCCAGTTGCGAATCACAAATTCGTGAATTTCGGCCTTAATCCAGTGCACCGCAAACGAGACCAAACGCACACCGCGTTCAGGGTCAAAGCGTTTTACGGCTTTCATCAGACCAATGTTGCCTTCTTGGATCAAGTCAGCATGGGGCAAGCCATAGCCTAAGTATTGACGCGCGATCGATACCACCAGACGCAGATGCGACATGATGAGTTGACGAGCGGCGTCCAAGTCGCCGTCTTTTTGGAGGCGGCGGCCTAGTTCTAATTCTAATTCCGGCGTCAGCATGGGTTGCTGATTGACGGCCGTAATATAGGCTTCGATGGTACCCAACGCGCCTGGGTTAGATACCGCTGCAGCCAATTGGTTGTTTGGTAGAGCCAATGCTGTTGTACCTTGGGTCATATCGTGTCCTATTAGATGATGTCTATTTCGATTTTCAATAACACACCAAATTTCAAAAGTCTAACTGTACCATTCTAACACTGTATTTATCAGAGAGCGAATACAGCGAATATTTCACTTTACACCATATAAGACGCTAAAAAACCGAAAAAGTTCCCTTATATTGTGTGCTTTTGCAACTTTTCCTCGCTAAACGGCTTTGCCGCCCGAGTGTTGCTTTTTTGTTACGCCATAAAAAAAGACCGGGCTTAACCCGGTCTTTTTACTTTAGCCCCAAGTTAAGCCTTCAGCTGCTGAGCATGGTGTGCGATATGATCTTTCATAAAGGTCATAATGAAAAAGTAACCATGATCGTAGCCAGCATGTTCGCGTAGCTGTAACGGCTGCCCGACCTTTTCACAGGCCTCTTTGAAGACATGTGGATACAGTTCGCGCTCTAAGAACTGATCCGCCAAGCCTTGGTCTACCAAAATACCGCCCGCAAACGGAGCGCTAGGCTGGTTAGCCATCAAGCAACTGGCATCATGCTGTTCCCAGCTAGAGCGATCTTCGCCTAGGTAACCGGTAAAGGCTTTTTCACCCCAAGGGCAACGGGTGGGTGCCGCAATAGGCGCAAAAGCGGAGACCGATTTGAATTTATTGGTATGGCGTTGCGCTAATACCAATGCGCCATGGCCACCCATAGAATGTCCAAAGATACCGACACGTTGCGCATCACCCGGTAGTTGGGTGGTCACCAAATCAAAAAGTTCATTGGCAATATAAGATTCCATGCGGTAATGCTTGGAGAACTCCGGTGTGGTCGCATCCACATAAAAACCGGCCCCAGTGCCAAAATCCCAGTTATCGTCCTCGCCCGGTGCACCGGCACCACGAGGGCTGGTATCGGGTGCCACCAAAATCAAACCGTGTTCTGCCGCGTACTGCTGTGCCGCGCCTTTGGTTGTAAAGGTGTCCTCGGTACAGGTTAGGCCTGCCAAATACATCAATACAGGTAAGCGTGTGGTCCCCATCGGGTTCCCACCCTCGGCTTTGGCCGAGGTAGCGCCGGTTTGTTCCGGCAAGAACACCGAAAACTTCATCGGTAGACCAATCACCGAGGAATCATGTTGATAATAGCGCTGCCAGCCACCGTAACAACGGTGCTCACTGACCAACTCTAATTGAATCGTCATTTAACCTCCTATGCTCCCATGGCTGACAAAGCCATGGGATATCTATTATTTGGCTTGATTAATACATCACCACGGAACGAATGGACTCGCCGCGTTTCATCATCTCAAAGCCTTCGTTGATTTGATCTAGACGCAAGTGATGCGTAATCAAATCATCAATATTAATTTTGCCATCCATGTACCAATCTACAATTTTTGGTACATCGGTGCGACCACGTGCACCACCAAAGGCAGAGCCTTTCCACACACGACCTGTTACCAGCTGGAATGGACGGGTGGAGATTTCGGCGCCGGCTTCAGCCACACCAATAATGACGGACTGACCCCAACCGCGGTGGGTACACTCCAAGGCCTGACGCATCACTTTCGTGTTACCAATACACTCAAAGGAATAATCTGCACCGCCGTCTGTCATTTGAATGATGTGATCCACCACGTTTTCGACCTCGTTCGGGTTCACAAAATCGGTCATACCGAACTGACGGCCTAGCGCTTCACGATCTGGGTTGATATCTACACCTATGATCTTATCAGCACCTACCATTTTTGCGCCTTGGATCACGTTTAGACCAATACCACCTAGACCAAAGACGACCACATTGGCGCCCGCCTCTACGTTGGCAGTAAATAGCACCGCACCCAAGCCCGTTGTTACACCACAACCGATGTAGCACACCTTATCAAAGGGTGCATCGTTGCGGATTTTAGCTAGTGCAATTTCTGGTACCACAATGTGGTTCGCAAAGGTGGAAGTCCCCATGTAGTGATGGATGGGCTGGCCATCAATGCTAAAGCGTGAGGTACCGTCCGGCATCACCCCTTTACCCTGTGTGGCACGAATCGCTGTACACAAGTTGGTTTTTTGGGACAAGCAAGATTTACACTGACGACACTCTGGTGTGTAGAGTGGGATCACGTGATCACCGGGTTTTAATGAGGTGACGCCTGTGCCAACCTCTACCACTACCCCAGCCCCTTCGTGGCCTAAAATAGCAGGGAATAAGCCCTCTGGGTCAGCGCCAGATAGCGTGTATAAATCGGTATGGCAAAGCCCTGTGGCTTTGATTTCAACAACCACCTCACCTGCTTTAGGGGCATCAAGCATTACATCTTCGATGGTTAAGGGGGCGCCGGCTTTCCAGGCAACGGCTGCTTTGGTTTTAATCATACTGCCTCCAAATTCTTTGTGGTGTGGAGCAGCAGTTCGTATCGCTGCTCTATTTTGTTTATAAAAAAACGTCAGTCGGTCATCAGAGCCCCTTTAACGCTAACAGCAAAGAGAGGTCCTAAGGATAGCTCCTTATTGATCACAACCTGACTAAATGATTATACATATTCTTGACGAAAAGCTAAGGCAGTTCTAATTCTGTCAGAAGGGGAAATGCTAAGACAATTCCAGTTCTGTCAGTATGAGAAGTACTAAGGCAGCTCTAGCTCTGTCAAAAGGGAAAACGTTAAGGCAGCTCTAGCTCTGTCAAAAGGGAAAACGTTAAGGCAACTCTAACTCTGTCAGAATGGGGGCGTGGTCAGAAATCTGTGTCCACGGCAAGCCCTGTAGCACTCGAGCACTACGTACTGCAAAGCCGCGTTGATAGATTCGATCTAACCGTAGCCAAGGAAAAACCGCGGGAAAGGTGCGCGGCGGTGGCGTCATACGTGCCGCACCATGCGCCCCGAGCTCTGGGGGCTGATGACTGGGCGGTCCTTGATTCACAAAACTTTGACGCAACCATTGCGCCGGCTTTTTGAGTTTGAAGCGCTTTTTATCCAAGCCTTTGGGGGAAAAGGAAAAGACCTCGTAAAGGCTTAGTTCCTCTACGAATAACGGTGCCAGTTTGTTAGACCAGTCGTTAAAGTCGCCTGCAATGATCAAAGGTTCGCCCTCGGGGACTAGTTCCTTGATTCGCTGTACCAAGGCCTGAGTTTGACGCACGCGCCCCCCGGCAAATAAGCCAAGGTGAACCACAATACAGTGAACAGCTTGATCGTTGATCTCGACCACAGCATGTAACAAACCCCGTTGCTCT
>DUNB01000022.1 GCA_012839585.1 Alcaligenaceae bacterium
CGAACAAGCGGGTGTAGATCGCCACTCGATGCTGGCTTGGGTGTCAAAGGACAAGCGGGCATCGATTTCAGTAGAAACACGGCCCGGCACAATATCCAAAATGGCCTTACCAAAGGCGACCAGTAAGGCGTCGTTGAGTTCGGCGGCATTGGCTTTGGGGTTTTGCTTGACGGTGTCCACCAACAAATGCTGATACGCCGGCTGCCGCACTGCATTCAAAATGAGTGAAGGGTTAGTGGTGGCATCGGTGGGCTTAAAGGCGCGCATGGCCTCAAAGTCACCGGTGTCTGCGACTACTGTGGTGTATTGACGTAAAGATTCAAGCAAAGAAGTCATAATTTATGCTGCCAAAAAAAGCAAAATAAGGTACGTAGTTAATGTAGACTATTTCTAATTAGTTTGTAGTACTGTTGCTACAGCACTATAAGAGCTTTATACCCCTGCCTAAGTCGGGGTATAATCGTTAAGTTTTATTTGTAAATTTTGAACCGGGGTTTAAACGTGCTGCCGTCTCTTTTTCCTGACGAGTCCAATGCTAGCTCAAGTGCGATCCTAGCCCTTGCCGATGGGACTGTATTTAAAGGCTATTCCATTGGTGCCGAGGGCTATGCGGTAGCTGAGGTCGTGTTTAATACAGCCATGACCGGCTACCAAGAGATCTTGACTGATCCTAGCTACAAAGGTCAAATCGTTACACTAACCTATCCGCACATTGGTAACACTGGGGTAAATCCCGAAGATGCCGAATCTGATTCCATCCAAGCGGCTGGCTTAGTTGTACGTGATTGCGCTTTACGCGTATCCAATTTCCGATCCACCCAATCCTTGCCTGACTACTTAAAAGAGCAAGGTATCGTTGCTATCGCTGGCGTTGATACCCGCCAAATTACGCGAATTCTGCGCGATAAGGGCGCCCAAGGCGCTTGTATTCTAGTTGGTGATGATGTTGAACGGGCCATAGAACTGGCCCGTTCTTTTGCCGGTCTAGCGGGCGTAGACCTGGTCAAAGAGGTCACCACTACAACGCAAAAAACATGGAATCAAGGCTCCTGGCAACTGGGTTCCGGCTTTACTGAAATCCAACCTGCCGCTGATGCTCAACACGTAGTTGCCTACGATTTTGGTGTTAAATCCAACATCCTACGTTTATTGGCTGATCGTGGTTGCCGTGTTACGGTTGTTCCAGCTCAAACCTCTGCCGAGGACGTTTTGGCGCTTAATCCAGATGGGGTGTTCTTATCTAACGGCCCAGGGGATCCTGCCGCGTGTGATTACGCTGTTACGGCGACCAAAACCTTATTAGACAAAAAGATTCCCTTGTTTGGTATTTGTTTAGGACACCAAATCTTAGGTCTAGCCGCAGGCGCGCAAAGCGTCAAAATGAAAACAGGTCATCATGGTGCAAACCACCCTGTAAAAAAATTAGACGATGGTCGTGTTTATATCACTAGCCAAAATCATGGCTTTGCGATTGATACGGACACCTTGCCTGCCAACGTTCGTGTGACCTACGTGTCCTTGTTTGATAACACCTTACAGGGCCTAGAGTTTACCGATCGTCCAGCTTTTGGTTTCCAGGGCCACCCTGAAGCCAATCCTGGTCCTCGCGACATGACCGCTCTTTTTGACCAATTCATTAGCCTGATGGCTAACAAACAGGCTTAATCGCCCAGACAGAATATTATGCCTAAGCGTACAGATATGGGCGATTAAGCCTGTTTGTTAGCCATCAGGCTAATGAATTGGTCAAAAAGAGCGGTCATGTCGCGAGGACCAGGATTGGCTTCAGGGTGGCC
>DUNB01000023.1 GCA_012839585.1 Alcaligenaceae bacterium
GCCTTAGGAGAAATGATGGCCTTAGACGATCCATCAGGGGCAGCTCAAGCAGGCTCTATCATTGAATAGGAGAAGAGCCAACCTGCCATTAGGAGGTTGAATACTATAAATAAGCCCATGAACACCTTTCCAAGGAAGCTTCTGCGTGGCTTTCTTATTGTTACGCCGCAACCAGGGCATTTGAAAGCTGTATCGCTAATTTGATTATTACACTCTGGGCAGGGTATTAATGCCATGTCGACTCCATGTTGTTTTATTATTGTTACATGTTATCAGATGCCTGAGGTCGTGCAAGTAGGGCGGCGGGTAGCCAAGGCGCAAAAAAGCCCGCGTAGGAAGGTGTGGATACGAAAAAGCCCCGCCAGTGACTTTGGTGAGTTTATGTTTCTGCGGTGATATATGGCAGCCCGAGTAGCAGTTATCTAGGTTGCGGACAAGGTATTAGAGGGGTGTTTTATTCGGCATTTTTAAAAGAGCCTAATCGTTTTTTGTTGTGTTGCCTAGCAGCAATTGCGATATCTGTATCAGCCTCATTTTTTAGCTCTGCTGCTGGTCCCAGTGAGATTAAGACAGTCCACAATTGAAAAAGAGTTAAGGCAGTAAGTATGGCGTAACTAGCGCTTCGAAATAGCTCAACATTCAATTGAACGTAATCGAATCTTTTTATAATAGGAGCGAAAACACCGATTATCAGGATTATGCATAAGGTAATGGTGGAGTAGGCTACAGGAGAAAAGTAGCGGCCAATACCTTCCCTTAAAGCAACACCATCTTCCTCGTTAATCTTAAGCGTCGCCCTATCTGGAAATTTTATCGCAATCCAAGCGCCTACGACAGCAAAGATGATTGCTGCAGTAGTTCGTAATGCTTCATAGAGAGGCCACTGCTCAGCGAAAGGAACCTTTCTGCCGAAATAGCCCGCTACTATTATGCAAATAAGTGAAATAGCACAGTAAGAGATTGTGATGAGTTTTTGTTTCACTTCTTCACCATGCTTAGCATGTGATCCCTATGATTTCGGAGTGATTTTAATAATATTGCTGGATCATAAAATTCTGGAGTGGTATTAGTCAACTCTACACTTATTTCGTCTCTTGCGATAGAGCCACTTAGCCATATAAAACTACTCTCACCGCGGAGTTTGAAGCCTATGTTTGTATCACTTTCAACGCCTCCCGCCTTTTCCCAGTCAGCAGCGATCTTTAGAATCTCTTCTTCAGTTACAGAAATATCGGTTGTGTACTCTAGCTTAGCTTTTTTGCGGTTAGTAGATGGAAGTGAATAGGAGGGGGAAAAGACTAGGGAGGAGATCTTTTCCCATCGGGTAAGATTAGTAGAGGCGACTAAATCAAGGGATTCTTTCTTTGATATTTTATAAATCTTTGTAGCCTGTTTCGCTAATTGATCTATTTTAGATGGAAGGCGACAAAGCTGGGTTCGAAATCTTGGATGAAGAGGAAGAGGTTCTCCCCCTGTTGTGTGTGAGTATCCAAGTGGTGACACATCATCTGAGTTTTTTGTGCTTTCATCATGAACCACATGACTGGAAAAATAGCGTATAAAACTTTCCATGTATTGCTGCATGGCTTGTTGACCAGTAAAAGGACGCTTCAGTCGTATTGTTGCTAAGATTTTTTGGTCAGGAAGGAACCAAAAGTAGGTTGCAAACCCAGGTATAGTACCATTTTTGCTTGGAGAGACCTCAACACTTGGGCTGCCCACATGAGAGCGCCCAGACACCGCAGCAACTCCACCTTCGGATTTGGGAACCGCGTTCCACATGGCAACTAGCCAATCGCCCTTAAGATATGCAATATCTGCTAAATAAATGGGAAAAATATCGGAGTCTTTTTCTGGATCAAAGGTTTTTGTATCCTCTAGATACTGACCTTTTCCCCATTTGTTTAAATCACTTAATATTGAATTAAGATCTCCGAACCTAGGCTTTCTTCCCAAGGGGGTGTCGAAGTAGCCGCAATATTTAACTTCATATAGAGTGATAGTTGCTTTTTGTGTCATATGTTTATTTATATTTTTTGGTTTATCTATTTTAAGATGTTGCGCTAATGTTGGTTTAGAGTTTTAAATAGAGTCAATAGATGTCAGATCTAGTGACAATGCCTCGTCCCGGCCTTTCTATCCATATGACAGCCACTCTTATCAGTACGGCCTGAGTGAGCCCAAATATCGCTTGCCACGAAACTGAATGATAAAACCGCTAAAGCTGCAACTGCAAAAAGCTTCTTCATGCTTACGTCTCCATTCTTATTGACTGGCTGCCCAATCTTTCAAATACCACTCTTTGTGTAATGAGTTAAGATCGTCCATCTGGTTTTTTACAACGCCAAGCATGCCTCCAGTCCATTTACTAAAAGCAGGCTTACCGTCTAATCTCTGTACGTTTTCTGAAAATGTTCTAGTCATATATATTGGGTTTTGCCAATCATACTCATCTCCCATTTTCTGGAAATAGATCCCTTTGAGCTTAAATTTTTCCGAGCCTTTATACGCCAAGATAACTTCGTTATATGTTTTGTCTTTTAAGGCTTTTGCAGATTGAAATAGCGCTCTCATAACATCAGTCTGACTGGCGTCGCCAGAGATGGAGCGTAAGTCAAAAACAAGCACGGAAGGATTTGTTAGATACTGATGATAAACAGCGACCTTAGTGACCTTATTGCGAGGATCTTCTGTTAATGCACTTGAAACTGGGCGCCAGACCGAAATGTAGTTCCAGGCAAGAACAGCTGCCAGCACCAGAAGAATTGCTATTGTCAATCGTTTTAAAGTAGAAGTCATTTATGTCACCAGTTACACCCTTTGCGTATATCTGCCAAAGCCTCTTCAGCTCCAGTGATATCAAATACTGCAGTAACAGGACTTTCGTTGTAAGGTGTGACATTTGCTACGAAAGAAGGATCTTCTACGCTTATGAACTCTTTAAGTGTAGGGATAGGGGTGTCAGGAAAAAAAGCCGCTTTCTTGTCAGTAGATAGATGCCAATTGGATGTTTTTGCTGGGTTTTTGCCAACACGGTAAGTTGTTCGTATATCGTCAGACCCTAGAAAAGACTCCCAATCGATATACATTTCAGTCTTATTGTTCTGGCAGCGAACCAAAAGTGCGATTGTGTCTCCGTACTTGCCTTTTCCTTGGTCTGCTATTAGCAAGCTCGTATAGATGCTCTTATCCGTAAGTGGGTCTGTTTGGGTATTGGTTATCCACTTTGAGTTCGTGCTTTTTTGAGTAGAACTTGTTGTAACGAGCCCCTCAGTTTTGGCTAAGTTGTCATAGCACTCCAAGCGATTAACTGTATTATCAATGGCGGCGCATGCCGCTACCTTATCCTTGTTAACTGTAGCTTGAGCTTTGAGGGGAAGTGCTGCTGTTAGAAATATAGAAGCAGCTACGAGTAGTTTTGAGGTCACTTTTACGTCTCCACAATAAATAATAATTTTTGTTACTTCAAACTTAAACAAAAAGCCCTCGAGGGGCTTTAAATAAACTTCTTCTGTAGTACTTCCGGTGCTCTACCATCGTTCCAATGATCTGAATATGATGTTCATCACTGCGCATAGAAGGGAAGTCCTCATTTAAGGGGGTTAGCTCAAATACCTCTTGCCCTGAACTATCAATCTGTAATAAGCGATATTTCTTAAATATTGCCTTTTGCTCATTGTTTTTAGCCACGACAAAGTCACCTGGTTTGGGGCTGATCTCACAATCAACAATAATACGGTCACTTTCCTTAAACTCAGGAAGCATTGAATCGCCTTTTATTTGAAGCGCAAACGCTCTTTCAGATAGGTTTAAATCCGTGAGTAAATACTCTACATCTTCCATCGTGAAGTTTTGGTCGGAGTCGACAAAGTCTCCTGCTTGCACGTAGTCGAGCAGAGGGATACGACGTTCGCTGATTGTGGCTGGCACGACATTAGCATTGTCAGCGAGATTGTTATCTAAATAGCCAATGCTTATTTTTAGGCTTTTTTCTATTTGCCTTGCTACCCGCTCCCCGATGCTTCGGCCGTCATTGTATGTGCTGGAAAGGTATTGCCCGATTTGAGAGCGTTCTCTATTCACTAGCCGAGAAAACTCAGCCGCATTTCCATGAGCGTAATCATTTATTAATCGTTGAAGGTTCTTTCTTCGAATAGCGTAAATATTCATATCATTATTAAAGCAAGAAAAAACTGAACATTGGCTTAGATATATCTTATGATTTTGATTAGATTTATCTAAACTCAAGCCATGATAAGTGCAACTGAAATTATCATGGTCGTTGACGGCTGGAAAAAAGTGTTAGAAGTCACGCTCTTAATCAAGGGGAGGATCTCTCAATGGGAAAAGGAAAACTATATCCCTAGATCGTGGCAAATGATTTTTCACTTAATGAATCCAGCGATCCCATTTCCCTTAGAGCGAGCTAATGTACTTGGTTTGAACAGCATTATGGCAATCAGTTGTGTTTGCTGCAGTCATGTCATAGCACATTGCGTAGCCGCGGATATGACGTGTCAGAGGCAGCAGTGGAGGCTTTAAGCAATTTAAGGTTTTGTATAAGCTCCCACGACCAACGTTAGCATTTCTTCGCTATTTATATCATGACACGGGCTTTAACCATATCGGCTAGAGTGGTTAAAAATAATGCTGGATCGCTTTCTTCTAACTCCGCAGAGAAACAGGCTGTAATAGTTTCTTCGCTATCTAAGTCTAGAAAAATCGGTGGGGTAAAAAGTGGGGTAAAATCCCCCCTAAAAATAAAAACAAAAAAGGACTCAAAGCCTTTAAGCTTTAAGTCCTTTATTTGTAGGGAATTCTTGGTCGGGACGGAGTGATTCGAACACTCGACCCCTTGCACCCCATGCAAGTGCGCTACCAGGCTGCGCTACGCCCCGAAAGATGTAACTATAGCATGTTCGTTTATTTTTTGTCAAATGCAGTTAAAAAGAACTTTTTGTTCGTAATTGCATTAAAATTAACGTGCGGCATTGGTGCCGTGCTGTAGCTAAAGCGTAATTATATAGGAAAATAAAAAATGTTTCAAATCGGTGATGTGGTCAAACTAAAAAGTGGTGGACCGTCGATGACTGTGACGCAGTTAGGTCTGACGCACAGTCGTGTAGAGTGCGCGTGGTTTGACCCAGAGGGTAATCTTAAAACGGCCTTTATTCATTCTAAAGCGCTCCAAGAGGTCTAAAGATGCAGCTTTGGCCACAAACCGCCTTAGCTAAAAGCAAAGCGTTGGCTACGCTGCTTTTGGTGGCGGCGTTTGTTTTGTTTTTGGTGGCTAGTTGGTTGGATGATGGCGCGGCGTATTGGGGGTATATCATTGCCTTTTCCGAGGCCGCGATGGTGGGGGCGTTGGCCGATTGGTTTGCGGTGACTGCTTTATTTAGGCATCCCTTGGGATTGCCTTTTCCCCATACGGCCATTATTGCGCGCAACAAGACGCGTATAGCCAGTAATTTGGGTGATTTTATCTGTGAACATTTTTTGTCCACAGCTCAGGTCATGCAAAAGTTGGAGCAAATGCAGCTGCCACGGCAGGTGATGCGGTGGTTGGCTAAAAAGCAGAATGCAGAGCTGATGGCCAGTTATACCACGTTGGCGGCTCAACATAGTCTCACGGCGTTGCGCGATGTACGCGCTCAGCAGTTCATCCAAGAAACCACTTTAACGCAACTTAAAAAGATTAATGTGGCCCAGTTTGGCGGTCAGGTGTTGCAACTGCTAACTACCGATCAGCGTCACCAAGAGCTATTAAATGTGGTGCTGCAAAAGATCAGTCAATTTGTACAAGATCCCGCTACACAAGAGGTGATCGCTGAAAAGATCGCGGCAGAGCTCAAGCGTACCGTGCACATTAAAAAGCTCAGTGATTACTTAGGTGATTGGGGTACCGACAAAATCGTGAGTGTGATTGCTAGGGAAATCACGGCGGTGGCCGAGGACCCGCATCACGAATTACGGTATAGCTTTCATGCGTATATTCAAACCCTGATTTTGCGTTTGCAAACAGATCCTAAGTTTGCAGAAAAAATGGCTGATATACAGCGTCAAATTATTGAAAACCCAGAGCTCACCGGTTACGTGCAGGGGCTGTGGACGCAGATTCTAGATTGGCTAGAGCACGACTTACAGGCCAAAGACTCGGTCTTACAACAAAAAATGGCGGCGGGCTTGCGTAGGGTGGCTCAGCATATTCTCAACGATCCGGCCATGCAGCAGTTGCTGGATGAAAAACTCCAGCAAATCGCCCCACGTGTCATTGAAAAATACCGCGTTCGTATTGCGCGTTACATCGA
>DUNB01000024.1 GCA_012839585.1 Alcaligenaceae bacterium
ATTCCAAGCGCCCACACTTATCGGCTGTTAAATTGTTAAAGAGCGATAGACATAAATCAGTCATGATTTAGATCTATACTGCGATCAGTGGCGGTGCAGATAACTGCGTTGCCGTGATCAGCAAAGAAAGTAATTATGAACTACTTTCTAAACACTGTCAAGTGTTTTTTGAAAAGAAATTTTCGTGCGTGCTGCAATCGTTAAATTTACTTTCAAAAAACTTTTTCCTCAAACCTGCCATGCGGTTGGTTATGAGCAAAAACAGTATTATGAATGAATCAATAAAACCCGTCAAGCTATTTTGTTTTGAATGAAAACATGCTGTTGCATACAAGCCCTGCTTTCAATCTAAACCTCTATGCGCCCCGCTGTCGCGTCCGCTGCAGAAATAGAACTATAGCAAGAGCATAATAATAATGCAAGCCCCTTTTTTCCAAAATAACTAAAAACTTAGTGTCGAGGCAAAACGTCTTTTTCTATGTATATCTACTCATACCTATATGTTGTCAAAAACGCTAAGCTATAGGTCTCGATCACCTATATATAAGAGTAGCTATGTCTGAAGACATCCTCATTAACGTCACTCCCTTTGAAACCCGTGTTGCTTTAGTTGAACAAGGCCAAGTCCAAGAGCTGCATGTAGAACGTAGTATACAGCGCGGCTATGTAGGAAATATCTATCTAGGTAAAGTCGTACGGGTTCTGCCGGGCATGCAAAGCGCTTTTATAGATATAGGCCTGGAGCGAGCCGCGTTTATTCACGTCGCGGATTTACGTCAGAATCGAAAAGAACGCCTCGAAGGCACGCCCCCTACTCCTATAGAAAAGCTATTGTTCGAAGGACAGTCTCTTATTGTGCAGGTCACCAAAGACCCTATAGGCACTAAGGGCGCCCGTTTATCCACGCAAATTAGCATCGCTGGTCGTATGTTGGTATACCTGCCGTACGATCCACATATTGGCGTTTCACAAAAAATTGATGGTGAAAGCTGTAGACACCGTCTTAAAGAACGAGTGCAACAAATAGCAGGCTCAGAAGAAGGCGGCTTTATTGTGCGTACTCAGGCTGAAATCGCTACCGATGACGAACTACAAACCGACTGCGTGTATCTAAAAAAGCTCTGGGGCATTATTTTACAGCGCCTCAAGGCCCAGGGCTCTCCTTCAACTCTCTACACAGAGCTACATTTACACCAACGCATACTTCGTGACGTAGCCAGCCCCAGCACCGACAAAATCATCGTTGACTCCCGAATGGTGCATCAACAAATGCTGGAATGGGCGGAGGTCTATACACCAGCCTTGGTAGATCGCATTCAGCACCACAGCGGTAGCCGCCCCCTTTTCGATACGGTACGCGCCGAAGAAGAAATCCAAAGAGCGCTCTCTAGACGTGTAGACCTGAAATCTGGGGGGTACTTGATGATTGACCAAACTGAGGCGCTGACAACGGTCGACGTCAACACAGGAGGCTATGTAGGTGGGCGTAATTTTGGCGATACCATTTTCAAAACCAATCTAGAAGCCACCGTCGCCATTGCTCGTCAATTGCGACTACGCAATCTGGGCGGAATTGTGATTCTAGACTTTATCGACATGGACAATGATGAGCACCGCGAATCGGTGCTGGCAGAGTTGCGCAGCGCTGTAGCAAAAGATCGTACCCGCATTACCATTAGCGACTTTAGCCAACTGGGTCTAGTGGAAATGACCCGTAAGCGCACTAGAGAATCATTAAACAATCTGCTTTGTGAGCCCTGTCCCACTTGTCAGTCCAGAGGCTCCGTGCTGACGGCTCGTAGTATCTGTTATGAAATCCTGCGCGAGATTCTGCGCGAGGCACGTCAATTTAATCCCAAAGAGTTTAGAATTTTAGCGTCGCAGGATGTAGTGGACTTGTTCCTAGAGGAAGAAAGCCAACATCTAGCGCAGACTGGTGATTTTATCGGCAAGTCCATATCGCTAGAAGTTGACAGTCAGTATTCCCAAGAGCAATACGATATTATTCTGTTTTAGGTTTAATACCGGCGGGACAGGTAGTGGGTTTAGCCAATACGTCGACTAAGCCCTGCGCCAACGCTTTGTTTTTGGCATAGTAGGTGTAGCCTTTGATGCCCAGCTTACCCGAGGCATATGCCGTAAAATCCAACATCACTCGTTCTCGAAGATCCGTAACGCCCTCTGGCCCATAAATTAATGTGGAGAAATGAACCTGAAGCGGGTCTTGTTTTAGCTCAAAAGAACTATGACACGCCTCTCTATGGATAAACAAATTACGCTGCACGGTAGCTAAATCCATATGAGTTTGTCTATCTACATACTCGTAAAGCGGTTTGCGCAAATCCACCTCTCTGAGCTGTCCTTGGTTTTCTGAGACCGCACAACCCCCTAAGAGTGATAGCGCTAACACAGACCAAATCACTTTTTTCACTTTTGACTCTCCTTAAGCCACATCAAACTGCATTTGATAGAGGCCTGCATAAATTCCATTTAAAGCGATGAGCTCATCATGAGTACCAGATTCCGCAATCTGCCCTTCATCTAGCACGATGATGCGGTCCGCTTTTTGCACCGTGGACAACCTATGCGCAATCACCAATGTAGAACGATTCTTCATCAAACGTTCTAAGGACAATTGCACTTGACGCTCCGACTCATTATCCAAAGCCGACGTCGCCTCATCCAACACCAGTATAGGGGCGTTTTTAATTAACGCACGGGCAATAGCTAAACGTTGACGCTGTCCCCCAGACAAATTCCCGGCCTTCTCTCCCACTTGAGTATGAATACCCTCGGGCAAAGAACGCACAAACTTATCTAAATTGGCCGCCTCCAGTGCCTGCCACACCTGCTCTTCTGGCACCGTCGCGTATTCGCCATACGCCACGTTTTCTTTAATAGAGCCCTCAAATAGAACCACATCCTGACTCACAAAAGACTGATGTAATCGCAAAGACTTCAGCTGCAAATCGGAGGCCGGGACATCATCAATATAGATGTCTCCCGATGTAGGCTCGATAAAGCGTGGCAGCATATTCGCCAAGGTGGTTTTACCACTGCCCGAGCGTCCTACCAAGGCAACGGTTTGTCCTGGGTAAATAGCAAAAGACACATCATTAATCGTCAGAGACTCTTGACCAGGGTAGCGATGCGTAATGTTTTTGAACTCAATTTTCCCTTGAATAGGTGTTGGCAATTGCTTGCTACCTTTATCTGCCTCGACATCAGACCCAACCAAGGCAAACACACTCTCTGCCGCAGCCAGCATTTTTTGGATGGTCCCCGTAATATTCGCCAAACGACGAATAGGATCAAACAACTGCACTAGCGCTGCCATAAATGCGGCAAACCCCCCTACCGTCAGCCCCGTAGTACGTGCCTGATAGAGCGCAATCGAAATAACGGCTGCCACCGCAATAGAAATAACAAACTGAGTAATAGGAGATAAAGCGGCACTGGCACTGGCTGCTCGCATCGCAAATCGGCGAATCCGCCCATTTACATACTGAAAACGCTCTGCCTCACGCTCGTAGCCATTAAACAGTTTGATCACCCGCTGACCTTCGATGGTCTCACCCACCACTCGAGTCAACTCCGCATTCATATCCAACGCGCCGCGGTTAATGTTACGCAGGCGTTTAGAAATGATACGCGCTGTTAAGTAAGCGATGGGCAACATCACAAACACGATTAAAGTGAGCTGCCATGACATATAAAGCAACACACCAATGAGGGCAATCACTGTCAGGCTCTCACGAACCAGCACTGTGATGACATCAGTAGCCACCGTCGTCAAGGTTCCCGCATCAATCGTAAAACGGTTTAAGAGTCGGCCCGTATCACCCTCTTTAAACCTGCTGTCCGGCAGGGCCAGTAAACGATCAAACATTTCGGTACGCAAGTTACGCAGCATATTGTTAGCCACCAAAGCCAATAAATAACTACTGGCGTAGGAGGCAATACCGCGAATGATCATTATTCCCACCACTGATAACGGCAAAAGCCAAATATAATAAGGCTTTGCACCAGTAAAACCGTCATCTAGCAGCGGTTTCATGATCACAGCCAAAAGCGGCTTGGTCGTGGAAACAACGCTGACAAGCAGTACAGCAACGATTACCATTTTCCAATAAGGACGTAACCGACTATAAATTTGACGCCAAATATCCGCTTCCGAATTGAAATCGGCAGCATTAGGCTTACTTTTTAGGCTTTTCAACAGAGCTCTCACTTATATACTAGAGGATTGGCGTATTTTAGCGCTTATGTTGCTGCGGCTCTAGCCCGCTGTTTTTTCTTAAACATGTACCTGGATTCTATGCCCCCATTACCCGTCGTTTATCTACGTTTACCCAATTGGCTAGGTGACGTCTGCATGAGTCTTCCTGTGTTGGAAGCCTTGCTAGCTCATAACTATCCAGTCGTGGTTTGTGCACGCCCTTGGGCCAAACCGTTGTTATCCGGCTATGCCTTAAATGGCTTTGTCCCCATGACAGGAAAATGGCTGCATGACGCCAAAACCCTTCGTGCCTACAAAAAACAGCACCCTGCAGAGCGAGTGGTGGGCTTAAGTCTGCCCGACTCCCTCTCCAGTGCCTTGGTTTTTAAATGGGCGGGTATCCCTGCTGCAGGCTATAAAGACGATGGTCGCAGCTGGTTATTAAAGTGGCCCTTAGATAAACCTAAATCGGCTTTGCATGCGGTGGAGTCTTGGTATTACCTGGCTCATCAGGCCTCCCAAATTTGGCAGCATCCCATCGCCCCGACGGTCATGCGTTCTTTGCACCTAGCTGGTGTGCCCGATGCCGATCCTAAAAAATTCAATCTAGACGCAACAATTAAAAACATTCTTATCGCTCCCACCGCGGTAGGCTTACATAAAGGACAGGTTAAGGTGTGGCCGCACTATGAGGCCCTAACCCAAGCCCTGAAAGCGCAGGGGCATGCGGTCTATATGTGTCCACCACCTAATGAAATTGCCGAGGCCGAGCAAAATGCCCCCTCTGCCACACGCCTGGAACCCTTGCCGTTATTAGCGTTTGCGCAACTTTGCAAAAGCGTTGACCTTGTATTATGCAATGACTCAGGCGTCTCACATCTGGCTGCTGCGGTTGATGCAGTACAAATCACTCTGATCGGAGTGACAGATGTGACCCATACTGGACCTTGGTCTGATCGCGCTGAGTGTTTAGGTCAGTTAGGCCAATGGCCTTCATTACAAACCGTACTCCACCATACCGAGCAACGTTTGCTCGCTAAGTAAACCTATGAATTTTTCCAGCCTCCTAACCCAGCTTGTTATCCCCATCAATCTTGGTGTCGTTTTGCTTTTGATCGCCACTGTGTTGCTGATCAGCAAACGTCGCAAACGCGCATTTAGTGTCGGTTTTATTGCTTTATTTTGGGTCTTTTTTTGGTCCTTGCCGGCAGCCTCGATTTGGTTAGGAGGGCACTTAGAAAACCGCTATTTTTATGAGCAGGCCGCAGACGTCCCCACTGCAGATGCCATCGTCGTATTAGGAGGGCAAACCGCCTCGGGTCGACACAATTGGTTTGCTCCCTATGACCCTGACAAAGCAACCACCCGTATTCAACGAGGGGCCGATCTCTACGCGGCTAAACGCGCGCCGTTAATTATGGTCTCTGGTGCTGCTTTAGATGGGGGCACCAGTGAAGCCCAAGGCATGGCTCGTTATTTACAACAACAAGGCATTCCACCCGAAGACATCATCATCGAAGAAAGCAGCTTCACTACCCGAGAAAACGCCACCTACAGCGCAGAAAAGCTTAAAAAATACAATCTAAAACGCATCCTCCTGGTCACCTCGGCCTTGCATATGCCGCGCTCCGTGGCCTCCTTTAGCAAAGAGGACGATCTAGTGATTATTCCTGCGCCCGTAGCCCCCCAAATCACACGTCCGGATGATTCTTGGCTGGCCATTTGGAAACCGAGCTACCGCACTTTAAATGCGAGCCGCTCCATTATTAAAGAGTACGTCGGTTTGTTGGTCTATTGGGTGCGCGGCTGGGTGTGATCGCTGCGCCCCATCTAAACACCCGTCTATTTTGAATTAGGCGGTGCGGGTTTCCAGCGGGTTTTTCTGTTTAATAACCACAGCTTGCTGTATCTAAAAAAACTGCCTGCCGCGGCGACTCCGGCTAAAACAAAACCTTCTTTGCCATCCAAAAAACCACGGCGAATAATATATATACGCACAAAGGTCCAAGAGGCTTTGCTTGCGATACCGATTAAACCAATCTTTTTTCCTTTACCATAGAGCTGTTGAGCGGCAGCGCTGGAATATTGATTGGTTTTATTGATTAGACTTTCTAAACTATCATAAGGATAGTGCAACAAGTGCCCTGCCAAATCCTGAGTCACACCTTGTACGATCACGCTTTCATGCACCGTTACGTCTTTAAAACGACCTTTATCTCTTTTGAATAGTCGTACTAAGCGATCAGGCCACCAACCACTATGATGGATCCAGCGCCCGGCAAAACACGACAAACGTGCCACGGTGTAGGCATCGGCTTGGGGCGATTGTAAAACCTGCTGTATTTCTGTGGCCAAGGCCTCGGGCACCCGCTCATCCGCATCGATAGACAACACCCACTCATGCGAGGCCAAATCCAAGGCTTTGTTTTTTTGTTTACCAAAGCCTGGCCAATGCGTGGTGTGATAAACACGGGCTCCCAAATGGCGCGCTATTGTGCAGGTCTCATCCGTGCTGCCCGAGTCCAGCACAATAATCTCATCAGCAAAAGACACAGACTGAATGCACTCAGCAATATGTGCCTCTTCGTTTTTAGTAATAATAATGACAGATAGCATCAGCGCTGCCCCTTTTGGCTACGTCGCCATTGCTTAAAACCATTAAAAATCGGAGCAATCAAGGGGTGGTGCCCTGATCGAATTCGTTTACCCAGTGTCGTGCCCGGGCGGTTACGTACCGCAAAGCGATGGATATGCGTGCTGGGTGTGCTCGTTGTATTGCGCCCAAACGCCTGCGTGGTGTAAAGGTATTTAAAACCAGCTTCTTGGGCCAAGCGCACATAGTCTTCATCAAAATAGCCTTGAGGCCAGCAAAGATGGTTCGACACCTCGCCTAGCTCACGCACTAAGGCTTGCTTTGACTGCGCTAATTCCCATTGCATCTTTTGATTTTTGCTTTCCGCTGGCTGTTTGTCCCAGCGCGTGTGCGTATGAGTATGACTATGGAATTCAATCAAGCCAGATTGTTGCATGGCAGCCACCTCTGACCACCGCAAAATGACCTCATCACTATTGCCGGCGGCAATACGGGCTTCGCACTCGTGATGATCAGGACAAACCGGCAAATCGCCCCCTTGTTCTGTATTTGGTCGAAGTTCACCGTGATGCAACCAAGAAGTCACCAAAAAGATCGTGGCCTTAAAGCCATATTTTTTCAATAACGGAAAGGCATAAACCCAATTATTTAAATAGCCATCATCAAAGGTAATCACCACGCCCTTTCCGACGTCCTCACCCGCTAAGTGTCGAGTGAACTCGTCTAAGCTAAGTCCTTTGTAACCATTAGCTCGCAACCATTGCAGCTGGCTTTCAAAGTTTTCCGGGGTGCACGCAATCATGCCAGCGCCAGGCCGCACATGGTGATACATCAATACAGGGATAGAAGTCTTGAACATCAACGTAGCTGCTCCAACCAACGGTAGTAACTCTGCTCTGTGCGTTGCTGCATCGTTGACAGTAAAAA
>DUNB01000025.1 GCA_012839585.1 Alcaligenaceae bacterium
CCATACCACCCATTACAGCGGCCCCTTACTCGCAGATGGTTTGCAGGCCTTAAGTACCGCTACATTGGCTTCTGCGCTACCGTTTGCCATGGTGTTGTTGGTGGTGATGTGGGGTCTAGTCAAAGCTTTGCGCGAAGACGTAATGAAGCGCGATACACACACACAGTTGCACTTAGCCCCACGTCATGGGGGGCCTACCACACAAGATTGGCAACGCCGCGTACGTAACTTGCTGACGTATCCGCGTCGTCGTCATATTCAGCGTTTTATGGAAGAGGTGGCCATTCCTGCCTTTGAAGAAGTCTCTGCGGCTTTAGATAAACAGGGCGCAAACACGCGTGTAGAGCAAACTGCTAAACATGTGGCGTTGCATGTGGGTCACGACACGGAGTTAGACTTTGTTTACAAAATTCGTCCAGAGGCGTATGCCTTGCCCACCTTTGTGGAAAATGACGAAGAGGAAGACGACGTTACAGAGCGTAAATACTTCCGTGCCGAGGTACACCTCCGAGAGGGTGGTCAAAATTATGATGTGATGGGCTGGAGTCGCCAAGAGGTGATTGATGACATCCTAGACCAGTACGAACGTCATTTACACTACCTGCACTTAATCCGATAAATTGGATTCATGCAAAAACACCACGTTCTTTAACAGACGTGGTGTTTTTTTATGGCTTGCTTAATGTGTAACGCTCAATCGCGCTATAGCTCGTGTAGATAAAACAGGGGAGGGATTACAAGCAGCGCGATTCAGTTTGTAGGTGGGAGTTAACACCCTTAAGTCCCCACCTGTAGAGCGATGTGGGTATCACTGGCTAATTGTAGCCGTTTGGGGTTGTACAGAGCGCTGTGCATAACGATTAGCTAAAATAGAGCAAGCCATGAGCTGAATTTGGTGAAAAATCATCACGGGCAGCAATACCGGTCCCAGCATAGCGCTACTAAACAGCACTTGGGCCATGGGGACGCCAGTGGCTAGGCTTTTCTTAGAGGCACAAAAAACAATGGTAATTTCATCCTCGCGATTAAATCCTAGGCGTTTGGCTAATACCGTGGTTAAAACCAGCACTATAACCAGTAGTACTATGCACACCACAAAGAGCGCCATTAAGGATTGAGGTGGTACGGTTTGCCATAAGCCTCCGACCACAGAGGCACTAAAGGCCGTGTAGACCACCAACAAAATCGAGCTTTGGTCCACATACCGTAACCAACCCGAGTTTTTAGTGATAAAGCCCGCTGTAATCGGTCTGGACAGGTGACCCAGAATAAAAGGGAGTAATAGCTGCAGACTAATATCCATGATGGCTTTGCCCATGCCTGTGGTGCCGGCTTGGGTCCCTATCATCAGATTTAATACAACGGGTGTGGCGACAATACCAACCAGACTAGAGGCTGAGGCACTGCAAACGGCGGCAGGGATATTGCCTTTAGCGATAGAGGTAAAGGCAATGGCAGATTGTACGGTGCCGGGTAAGGCACACAGATACAACACCCCTAAGGTCAACGAAGCGCCCAATAGGGGGGTGAGCACTGGCGACATCAGCCACCCAATCAGCGGAAAGGCAATAAAGGTAAACGCAAAAACCAATAGGTGCAGGCGCCAATGCATGATGCCGGCAATAATAGCTTGGCGGGATAGCTTAGCGCCGTGCATAAAAAACAACAATACAATGGCAGCACGAGTTAGCCAAGTAAAGAAAATAGCGCTATCCCCTTGAGCAGGAAACAACGTCGCCGCGAGCACCACGCTAATTAAAATTAAGGTGAAATTATCAAAAATGAGTCGAAGCTTGGCATACATAGTGAATTTTGCCCCTAGGAGCTTAAGAATTTGAAAACAACAAAGCCTAGGCTAAAACACAACAAACTACCTACCAAATGAAGTAGTAAATGAGTGAAGAAATAGAAATAACTGCCTTGTTGTAGCAAAGTGAAACTTTCGGCCGTAAAGGTGGAAAAGGTGGTGAGCGCGCCGAGTAAGCCCGTCATGATGAAAAGCTGAAGCGCAGCGGGTATGGGCACGGATTTTTGCAATGCCGATATAAATATACCCATCAATAAGGCACCTACCGCGTTGGCTGCCAAGGTCCCTATGGCCAGATGTGTGGACATCTGATTTAGACTAAGAGCCAAGAGCCAGCGCAGTACGGCACCCACAGCGCCACCACAAGCCACCCAAAATAAAGAGCTGATCGTCAATTTATCTCCTGATGTTGTTCTAACATAATGAGGCCCCCCTATATGATTAGTGAAGCCATTATTACCACCATAAAAAAAGCACGCCGTATTGTAGTCTTTAGTGGCGCAGGAATGTCCGCAGAAAGTGGAGTGCCCACTTTTAGAGACGATTTAACTGGCTTGTGGCAACAGTACGATTTTATGAAGCTTGCGACGCCAGAGGCCTTTAAGGCGGACCCAGCCTTAGTGTGGGGCTGGTACGAGTGGCGTCGTACACGGCTTTTGGCCGTAGAACCCAATGCCGGGCATCAAGCCATCGCGCGTTGGCAAGCGCATTATCCGCTGACTATAGTGACACAAAATGTGGATGATTTGCACGAGCGCGCAGGCAGCTATAACGTGATCCATATACATGGTAGTATTTTTGCGCCACGTTGTACCAAATGCAAAACGCCTTACGAGTTTGAAAGCCACTATGTGCAGGAGCCGGAGTCTGGACGTCGCATCGACCCGCCTTCGTGCAAGGTGTGTGAGCATCCCGTGCGACCTGGGGTGGTGTGGTTCGGCGAGGCCTTACATGAACCGGATTTACGTGCCGCTATTTTTGCCGCTGAAAACTGTGACTTGGTCATCGCCGTAGGCACCTCGGGCGTGGTGCAGCCTGCGGCCTTAATTCCGCGTTGGGCCAAAGACAAAGGGGCGGTAGTGGTTCAAATTAACCCAAGCCCTACCCCCATCGATGAGGTCAGCGACTACAATATACGGATGACAGCCGCTCAGGCGTTGCCCCAAATTGTAGAGGCGCTTAATCTTGACTAATCCTTGTAATCATCCCAAACACTGGCTGGCTGACTGGCCTAAGCCCACTCGTCAAAGTCATAAATACAGCCGCGGCGCGGCGCTGATTTATGGCGCTACTTCGATGACTGGGGCCGCCCGTCTCAGTGCGCTGGCGTGCGCGCGTGCTGGGGCAGGGGCCACCACTATAGTGTGTGCCGAGTCGGTCTGGCCCATCTATGCCACGACCTTATTGTCTATTATGGTCAGAGCCTGCAGAGATTGGAATGAAGCTTTAGCGTGCTTGGATAGCAAACCGCGGGCAGTTTTAATCGGACCTGGGCAAGACGCCACGGCGCAGACTAGGCAGCAGGTTTTGGCATTGTTGCAACAACCTATACCCGCTTTGGTCTTAGATGCGGGAGCAATCAGTGCATTCTCCGAGCAATCCATTGTATTATTTGAGGCCATTCAAAATAGTCATACGCAAGTGGTGTTAACCCCCCACGAAGGCGAGTTCGCTCGGTTATTCCCAGACTTAGCGGTGGGTGACTTGAGTAAATCACAGCGTAGCGTGATGGCGGCGCAGCGCAGTGGTGCTAGTGTGGTACTCAAAGGCTACGACACCGTGATAGCTCATCCTACTGGCCAGTGGATGCAACAACTTGAGTCTTCCCCTTATTTAGCGACGGCCGGTAGCGGCGATGTGCTCGCAGGTATCATCACTGGGCTGCTGGCTCAAGGTATGCCTACTTTTCAGGCTTTGTGTGCAGCGGTATGGATGCACAGTCAGGCAGGACAGGCGCTAGGTGTGGGGCTGATCGCAGAGGATCTGATTGCTATTTTGCCGCAAATAGGGCGGCAACTCTTAACATATGAACATGAACCCCAATGAATCCGTGCACACTCAAAGTGATACGGATGCTTTTTCTGCTAATGATCACTTAGCGATGCATTTAGCGCTACAATTGGCACAACGTGCTTGGCAGCAAGGCGAGGTGCCTGTAGGTGCTGTGCTACTGGATGAACAAGGACAGGTGATAGGTCAGGGTTTTAATCAAGTCATCACCGGACATGACCCCAGCTTACACGCGGAAATGGTCGCTTTACGTCAGGCGGCTGCCCAGCAAAAAAATTATAGGCTGCCGGGTGCGCAGCTATTTGTCACCCTAGAGCCTTGCGTGATGTGCCTAGGTGCTATGTTTCATGCTCGCTTAGCTCGCATTGTGTATGCTGCAGCAGACCCCAAAACGGGAGCTTGCGGCAGTTTGCTGTGCTTGCACCACAACCAGCAGTTAAACCACCAGACGCAAGTGCAGTCAGGTTTGCTCCAACCACAAGCTTCACAGCTATTACGTGATTTTTTCAAAGAGCGCCGAGCGCTAGCCAAACAAAAAAGACTATCTTTATGACCACGGATCACCACCATCACGATTGTGATGAGCATGGCTGTACTAGCCATGAGCCTACCGGTATTTATATTATTTCCCCCTCCAGCGCGGTAGAGCAGGCCACGCAGTTACAACAGGCGCAACAGAACTTAGCGGCCTTAGGCTGGCAAGTGGATTTAGATCCCGACGCGTTGGCGGTATGGCAACGCTTTGCCGGGACGGATGAGCAGCGTTTACAGGCGATTCAGCGTGCTGTAGCACAGCCTCATCCTGTGGTGTTGTCTAGCCGAGGCGGTTATGGTTTGAGCCGTTTGCTGCCTGCCATTGATTGGCGCGCTATTGCTGATAGTGGTAAGTACTTTGTTGGACACAGTGACTTTACGGCTTTTAATTTGGCTTTGTTGGCTCAAACCGGTGCTATTAGCTACGCCGGCCCCTGTGCCGCCTTTGATTTTGGGGTCAAAGAACCCGATGATCTGACTCTGGACCTGTTTCACGAGGCGATGACCGGGCAGCTAGAAATACTTAGCTTCGAATCAGAGCAGTCCGACGCCGTCGATGCACGCGGTATTTTATGGGGCGGCAATTTGGCGATGCTGTGCTCCCTGTTGGGTACGCCTTATTTCCCCCAGATTGATGGCGGTATTTTATTTATCGAAGACGTTGGCGAGCACCCTTATCGCATCGAACGCTACTTAACGCAGCTGTGGCAAGCGGGTGTACTGCAAAAGCAGCACGCCATTGTATTGGGGCAGTTTACGGGCTATCGCTTAGCAGAGCACGATAGAGGCTTTGACTTGCAGGCGGTGATTGCCTGGTTGAGAGCCACGGTAAAGGTGCCCGTCGTATTGAATTTACCCTACGGCCATGTGCCATTAAAGGCCACATTGCCGGTAGGTAAAAAAATTGGTATTGCTACCGAAGACGAGATGGCGTATTTAGTCATCGAGGAACATCACTAAAGCGTTGGGCTTTGGTTGGTATATTTATTGTTATTTTTTAAAGACGCTTTGTTGTGATTTCAACTTCTAATTTGACCATTCAGTTTGGTCCTAAACCCTTATTTGAAAATGTAAACGCCAAATTTGGTGGCGGTAATCGATATGGCCTAATTGGCGCGAACGGCTCGGGTAAATCCACGCTAATGAAAATTATTGGTGGCGATTTGGAAGCCACCTCAGGCAGCGTGTCCTTAGATCCAGGCGTGCGCTTGGGTAAACTACGTCAGGACCAATTTGCTTTTGAAGAGCATACGGTGATTGATGTGGTGATGATGGGCCATACGGAAATGTGGCAAGCCATGACGGAGCGTGATGCGATTTACGCTGACTTGGAAGCCACCGAAGAAGACTACATGCGCGCTGCGGAACTAGAGAGCGTGTTTGCAGAATACGATGGCTATACGGCACAGTCCCGTGCAGGAGAGCTCTTGTTAGGTCTAGAGATCCCTACGGAGCAACATCATATTTTGATGAGTGAAATGGCACCAGGCTGGAAGCTACGCGTGTTATTAGCGCAAGCCTTATTTTCTAATCCTGATGTGTTGCTCTTAGACGAGCCGACCAACAACTTGGATATTAATACCATTCGTTGGTTAGAGGACGTGCTAAATAGCTATGACAGCACCATGATTATTATTAGTCATGATCGTCACTTTTTAAATCAGGTCTGTACCCATATTGCGGATAGACGCGCAATTCGCCATAATCCAAGTCCGCCATATGAGTACAGACCTGATTTAAAAAGTGACGATCATGACTAATAATAATCATGGTGCTGTCGTAGC
>DUNB01000026.1 GCA_012839585.1 Alcaligenaceae bacterium
CGTGGGATGTTCAATCATTAACTGTGGCCCTGGCTGTATGTTATGGATCATCATAGCCCCTAGCATCAGCGCCATCACAGCATCACCCGGAATTCCCAAACTTAACGTAGGAATAAAGGCGGTTTGTGCTGCTGAGCTATTCGCTGACTCTGGTCCAGCCACGCCTTCGATGGCACCATGACCAAAGCGTTGAGGGGTACGAGATAAGCGTTTTTCTACCGCATAGGACATAAAAGAAGCAATGGAACCACCTGTCCCTGGTAACACACCGAAAAAAGCCCCTATCCCTGCACCACGCATAATAGCTGGTGTGGATTGTTTGAGCTCGCCCTTTTCAAGACGCATGGCTCGCCAACCAATCTTTGAACTGCTAACAGCCGTCCCAGTCCCTAATTGATTGGCGTGCGTTAAGACATCCGCAATACCAAACAAGCCCATAGCCACGGCTACTACCACCAAGCCATCTTGGAGCTCTGGAATACCAAAAGTAAAACGAGAAATACCGGTATTAATATCCGTCCCCACTACCCCCATGATCAATCCCACTAAAACCATGGAAATTCCTTTCAACGGCGCACTAGTGGTCAAGGTGGAAGCGGCAAGCAAGCCTAGCAGCATCAAAGAAAAATACTCGGCCGGGCCAAATTTAAATGCGAGTTCGACCAATAATGGACCAAAAGCCATCATCATTAAAATACCAATGGTGGCCCCAGTAAACGATGAAATCATCGCCATTAACAGTGCGGAACCCGCGCGCCCTTGCTTGGCCATAGGATGGCCATCCAAGCACACCACCGCATGGGTAGGCGTCCCAGGCAGGTTAAGCAAAATTGTCGTGGTCGCTCCACCATAGCTGGTACCGTAATACAAACCAGCCAGCATCATGAGCGCCCCAGCGGGGTCTAAGCCATAGGTGATAGGCAAGAGCATAGAGATAGCCGCCAACGCACCAATACCTGGCAACACCCCAATCAGGTTCCCTATGAACACCCCCACAAAAGAGTAAAACAGATTTTGCAGAGATAGCGCTGTTTCAAAACCTAAAAGAATATTGTCCAACATAAATCAACCCCAGCGCAGTAAAGGAAATTGCATCTGCAAGCCGTAATGAAATACGACTATGGCCATTAGTGTCAACGCTATGGCAACAAACACCGCCGTTTTAAGGGTGTTTTTTCTGTCAGCCAGCGTTGCCACAAAAGCCAAAGCAGAAGTAGCAGGTACGAGGCCGCCATATTGACCTAAGACAATAAACAGCACAATCCCTAAGACCACCAAAAACCAAGCCCTATACTGGGGCACAAAGGCGGATCGGGAGGAACCGTCGGTCTCGGGTGGAGTGAGAGCGATCAAGCAAGCCACCAGCATCAACCCCGCCCCCAAAATTAAGGGGTAATAGCCAGGGCCCATACGAGCCAAAGTTCCTATTTGATAGTTTAGACTGCCCAAAACGGTTGCCATGCCTATGAACAACATGAGGAGCGCGGGCGCCAACTCCTTTTTATTAATGCCTAATTTCATTGCGACAAGTGGGTTCCTAAAGACGGGAAAACCAAAAACAGCCTGGATGACTCGGAATAAGTCATTTAGCAGGCTGTTTAGAATTCTAGTCGTTTAAACGCTTCTAGGCGATAGCTAATGTTGAAAACTTCTTTTTTCTCTATGCCTTTACGTCAGACTAGGCTGAGAGCCTGATGGATGCAACGCACTTAACAAATAGTCGACGAGATCTTTCACTGGTGCAATCACCTTACCTAAGGGAAGGGGCTCGCTACCACGGAAAAACAATCCCCGCGCTACATCTCCTGCCAAAGCATAAGCCAGCTGCCTGTCAATACAAAACTGTCCGCTTTTAGCGACGCCATCACGCAAACCACAAAAAGCCAGGCAATCAAAGCCTTCAGAGCAATCACGAGACTTGGCGACTTGTTGCAATTTGGGTTCTTTGTGTAAATACGCATCCAACCAAGGGGTACGCACCGCACGTGCCGGTAGACCCGCTACGCTCATGAAGGTCACGATGTCTTCGGGCTCGGCTTCCACCAGAACCTGCTTAAAATTGTCATGCGCATCACCTTCGGCTGTAACCGCAAATGCACTGCCTAACTGTACGGCGCTGGCACCTAAGGCTAATAGCTGTTGGACTTGGCTAGGCTCATGGATTCCGCCCGCTACAATCAAGGGGATGGGCGCTATACCTAGTTTTTCAAAAATAGCCTGTGTTTCTTTGAGAGCGACCTCATAGTGGTAGCTGGCATTGTCCATCTGTGCCGTGTCCGCCAAGCCCAAATGCCCTGCCGCAAATTTGGGGTTCTCGATCACAATCGCGTCGGGCAAACGATTTTTACGCATCCATTTACGCAGCACCAGCTGAATACCACGCGCGTCCGACAAAATAGGTATCAGCGCCACATCAGGATAATCTTGGGTCAACTCGGGTAAATCCAGCGGTAGCCCTGCTCCCACCACAATGGCGTCCGCTCCACTTTCACACGATTGACGCACAAAGTCCGCATAAGCGGATACCGCCTTCATAATATTGACCGCTATGGCTCCATTGCCTTTGGCTAAGGTTTTGGCCGCCTTGATTTCGCGATCCAAAGCAATCAGGTTACAGGTATTAATATGCGCTTTGCTTGGATTCTGTGCCGTGCTTTGCATTAAGTCTGGGTGATGACGACGCAGATCCACACTGGAAATGGTCCCCACTCCACCCAGTTGAGCCATGGTGCCGGCTAAACGATGTGCCGAAACCCCGACCCCCATACCACCTTGCACTATAGGCAACAGGGATTTGTTTTTTATCTTGAGACGCTGAATTCCTTGGTATAACACGGCACTATCCTTTAAAAACGCATGCTTATAAAGCAGATAGCCCCACTATGCCAAAGAAAAAAATAGTGACCTTAATGTGTATCAAGGTCACTGTATTTAAATGTGGGAAATCCAATCTGAACTGATCCAGATCAAACCCATCGCACAAAGCGGTCGTCCATTTTTAATACATACCGTGGAACACGGCGTCCTCTGGACCAATATGGGAAGGCGGGCTCCAGGTCACATCACGCATAGAGTGCTGTACCAAGTTTTCCACACCTAGCAACACCGCAAAAATAGCCATACGCACTGGAATGCCATTATCCGCCTGACGGAAAATAGCCAAACGTGAATCCGCGTTTAAGTCCACGCTCAGATCATGGGCATCTTCGCGACTATCTCGGGGCAGTGGGTGCATAATGATCACGTCCTCTTTGGCGTACTGATCGATCAGCGCTTTATTAATTTGGAAGTCTGCGCTGTAACCTTCGAGCTGTTCGTCACTAAAGCGTTCTTTTTGAACTCGGGTGGCGTAGATCACGTCCGCCCCTTTAAGGCCCTCACCCATCGAGTTCGTTTGTTCAATAACGTGATTACCACGAGCCGCAACGTATTCAATAATGTCGGTGGGCATTTCCAAGCCGGGAGGGGAAATCAGTGTAAATTTTAGGCCACGATACAAGCTCAGCATTTTCATTAACGAGTGCACCGTACGGCCGTATTTCAAATCACCAGTGATCGCTATATGCGCACCGTCTAAGAGTTTACCCAGACGGGAAAACTCGGTCAGAATGGTATAGAGATCGAGTAAGGCTTGGCTAGGGTGTTCGCCGGCCCCATCCCCCCCGTTAACCACAGGAATATTGGTGGCAGCGGCAAACTCGGCCACAGAGCCTTGTTCTGGATGACGAATCACCATCGCATCCACATAACCACTCATGACGCGACTGGTGTCGTAAATGGACTCCCCTTTGGCCATAGAAGAAAAGGTAAAGCCGGTGGTATCACACACGGAACCACCCAAACGACAAAATGCCGCGCCAAAGCTGACGCGAGTACGCGTACTGGCTTCGAAAAACAGGTTACCCAACACCGCGCCTTCAAGTACACGCGATACCTTTTGTCTGCGCGCGATAGGCTGCATCATATCCGCAATGCGTACCAGTTCCT
The DNA here is from genome assembly GCA_012839585.1 of Alcaligenaceae bacterium. Taxonomy (GTDB): domain Bacteria; phylum Pseudomonadota; class Gammaproteobacteria; order Burkholderiales; family Burkholderiaceae_B; genus Paenalcaligenes. The sequence continues at coordinate 3,988 of DUNB01000026.1, forward strand.
CGACGGAGTCACGCGTAAACTGCTCTACAGAGATCAGTTGGTGTTTGCCATCTCTGGCGATGCGATCACGCAATGGGCCACCTTGCGAGTTCTGCGCATATTTAGCCAACAAGGCCTCGTTTTCGACGATTTCCGTCACAAACCGTTGAACCACCTCGGGCATTCCGCGGAACTCTTGCGAGCCCTCGGGCAATAACCACGTATCTAAAGCACGGCGTTTGACACCAATACGAGCCGCAAAGACATCACGTGTTAAATTCAAGCGACGCATCGCATCGCGCAAAAAAACCTGCTGAGAGACTGACATAGCATTTATTCCAAAACTGTACGCAATGCGTATAATCTTAATACCAGTCGCGACTCAGCAGGTTTTTTTTTAAACCTTAAAGCACAAATACAACAGCTTATTGCATCGGGGCGGCACCCTGTCCTGCAATAATTTGTGCTGCAGTCACGGCGTTTTCTTTGCTACCCACCATAAAAATCAAACGATTATTGGTCAGAGGCTCGGAAAAACCAGGAATAGCTAATAAGGTACCATCCACGACTAACGCCAAGCGTTTACCGCGATGCTGTTGTGTTAGGGTGGCCAAGCGTTGGGTAGCAGGCTCGTTTAACGTTAGTGCTAGTAAGCCGTCGCCTGACTCCGAACTACCTGCCTCGACACTGGCTAGGTCTTCGCGAGTCAAAAAGGCCTCGGGTTCCATGTAGAGCTTGTTAGAACTATCAATTTCTACCTCTACCCAATCAGGATGAGGTTGTGTATCGGCTAAAAATACCAACAACGGTGCCGCCATTTGTGGTTCGGCTTGAGCGGCAGGCGCAGTGGTCTGCTCTACGGCTGCAG
>DUNB01000027.1 GCA_012839585.1 Alcaligenaceae bacterium
CTGCGGTTAGGGGCGTCGGGCCAAGAACCCACCGAAGCGAGTCAGGCGATGGTCGCTTGAACGCCGTAGGAATCCCCGTCCTTAGGGCGGGGAGGATGTCAAGTGTGAGCTTATGAGTCGTTATACAGAAATTCGTAGTTTTGCCCTCGTCGCAGAAAAAGGCAGCTTTGCGGCGGCGGCTCAGGTTGAAGGGGTAACCCCTGTGATCCTAGGGCGCCGTTTGGATGCCTTAGAAAAGCGGTTGGGGGTGCGGCTGATGCATCGTTCCACAAGAGGGCTCACCTTGACGGATTTAGGTGAGCAATTCTTAGAACAGTGTAAGCAATTACTACATGATTTTGAAATGGCCGAGGCCAGTATCAGCGATCAACATAATGCGATGCGTGGCCATTTGGTGGTTTCAGCGCCGGCTTCTTTTGGCCGACAACATGTGGCTCCCCACGTGTTGGCGTTTAAAAAACGCTACCCCGATTTGCGTCTGTCATTTAATTTCACCGATAGCGTGATTGATTTGGTGCGCGAGGGCTATGACATGGCCATCCGTGTTGGGGCGGTGTATGACCCCAGCTATGTGGCCGTGCATTTGTATCCGAACCAGCGCGTGGTATGTGGTACGCCGGATTACTTTGCGCGTTTTGGTGTGCCGCAGCAACCCGAAGATTTAGCGCAACATAATTGCTTAGCTTTTAATCAGCAGGGCGGGCAACAGCATGGTTGGACCTTTATGCGAGATGGTCGCATGTTTTCGGTACGGGTGCAGGGGGATTTGGACTGTAACGACGGCGAGCTGCTGTATGACTGGGTCAAACAGGGCTGGGGCATTGGTTGGCGCTCAACGTGGGAAATACAAGCAGAGCTCAAGCGCGGAGAGTTGGTGACGGTGTTGGATGAGTACGCGATCTCTGATTATGACATTCAGGTGGTGTATCAGCAGCAGCGATATTTACCGGCCAAAATCCGAGTGCTTACTGAATATTTACGTCAGATTTACCATCAGCCCGGTTATTGGGAACAGGGCTGATGGGCAGCGATTATTCCTTATCAGACCACAGCGTGCCACCGGTGGACCAGTCTTCGCGTTTTACGTCATTAAAGCGTACATGCACGGAATCCGGAGAGCACGCTAAAATACGACTGGTTTCAGCTGTAATCGATTTGACTAGCTCACGCTTGGCTTCGATTGTTCTGCCTTCGAATAAATCTATAGTGATAAATGGCATAGAGCACCTGAAAAAGAAAATAACAAAGATTTTGCAACTAGCCCACTAGCCTAGCGCATAATAGCCAGTATCATAATAGTTTGCGCGCTAAAGGTGGGTTTTCCCTTAGGGTTTATAGTGATCTTTGGTGCAGTTAGTAAATCATCACATCGCGCTGTGATAAAAGTGCTCCGCAATGATGTCGTTGTTTTTAGTGAGGCATAGTGGTGAGTTCAGCTCAGACTTGGGATCTTTTAACGTGGCTATCGATTTCGGTAGTCGCTTTTTTAGTGGGCGGCATTATTGTATTTTCTGAGCGCTGGCATGGTCGGCTCACCGGAGATTCCGATATGTCCAAGCCACAGGCGACGCATCTGCGTCCCGCGCCTCGAGTCGGGGGCTTAGCGATACTGGCGGGCAGTCTGGCCGGGCTCTTGGTCTTAGGCCCTAGCAATATGACATTGACCTGGCTGTGGCCGGTGTTGTTTATTGCGGCGCTGCCTGTTTTTATGGCGGGTTTGGTCGAGGACATCACCAAAGATGTGGGCTCCCTCAAGCGCTTATTGGCGGCTTTTGCCTCCGCTGCGATTGCCTGGTGGCTCTTAGGCGGGGTGTCCCGTGTAGGGGTGGGTTGGATCGATTGGATTTTGGCTTTTTGGCCTATCTCTTTGTTCTTTACCATGATCGCAGTGGGTGGTTGTACACACGCCTTAAATATCATCGATGGTATCAATGGTTTGGCCGGTATGGTGGCGGTGCTCATGGCAACTTCCATTGCTTTGGTCGCATGGCAGGTACAGGATTACCCCATTTTCTTGATTGCCTCCTCACTGGCTTCTGCCACCTTTGGTTTTTTAGCCTGGAATTTCCCCTTTGGTCGTGTGTTTTTAGGCGATGGCGGGGCGTATTTTTTGGGCTTTATGTTGGCGGAACTCGCCGTGCAGCTCGTGGTGCGAAACCCAAGCGTTTCCCCCTTCTATGCGCTGGCGGTATTGTTTTATCCCGTATTTGAAACCCTGTTTTCCATTTGGCGCCGCAAGTTTAAGCGGGGTGTGCCAGTGGACCAGCCGGATTCTTTGCATTTGCATCAGCTGATCTTTAGACGCTTAGTGCGGGTCAGCGTGCTAAAAGAGGGGCGCCGTTATGTGCCGCCCACTTCAAACGCCATGGCATCACCTTACTTATGGGGCTTGGTGTTGATTGGTTTAGTGCCCGCTACCATTTGGTGGGATAATCCTTGGTTATTGAGCCTTAGTTTGGTGGTGTTTGCCTGTTGTTATATTTGGCTTTATGCACGCTTAGTGCATTGGCGCCGTCCGGTTTGGCTGTTATTGCCTTCAGTACGACGTGCAAAACGTGAGCGGTCTAAATAGACCTGCGTTTTTTATCTTTGGAGAATTATGTTGGATTTGCAAAACATTAAACTCGCCGTTATTGGCTTGGGCTACGTGGGTTTGCCTTTGGCCGTAGAGTTTGGCAAAAAACGAGACGTCTTGGGTTTTGATATCAACCCACGTCGTATTGCCGAATTAAACAATGGGGTGGATAACACCTTAGAGGTGGAATCCGATGAGCTTAAAGACGCAGTGCACCTAAGTTACACCAGTGATGCAGCAGAATTGGCCCAAGCTAATGTCTATATCGTTACCGTTCCTACGCCTATTGATGAGTACAAGAACCCCGACTTAACTCCATTAATTCGTGCCAGCGAAACCATTGGTAAAGTTCTAAAACGCGGGGATATTGTTATTTACGAATCCACGGTCTATCCCGGTGCGACCGAGGAAGATTGTGTGCCGGTACTAGAACGCGTTTCTGGATTGCGTTTTAACGAGGATTTCTTTGCTGGCTATAGCCCAGAGCGTATTAATCCCGGTGATAAGGTGCATCGTTTGCCTTCAATCCGCAAAGTGACATCGGGCTCCACCCCTGAGGTGGCAGATTTAGTGGATGCGTTGTATTCAGAAATCATTACGGCAGGTACGCACAAGGCGTCTTCGATTCGCGTGGCTGAGGCCGCTAAGGTGATTGAAAATACCCAGCGTGACGTCAACATCGCTCTGATCAATGAGCTCACCCTGATTTTTAACAAACTAGGCATTGATACCTTAGATGTACTAGAAGCCGCTGGGACCAAGTGGAACTTCCTTCCTTTCCGACCCGGTTTGGTCGGAGGCCATTGTATTGGTGTGGATCCGTATTACCTCACTCACAAAGCCCAATCCATTGGCTATCATCCTGAAATCATCTTGGCAGGACGTCGTTTAAACGATGGCATGGGGGCCTATGTGGCCTCGCAGTTGGTTAAAAGCATGACCAAGAAAAGCATCCAAGTCCAAGGCTCTCGTGTGTTGATTATGGGTTTGGCCTTTAAGGAAAACTGCCCTGACTTACGCAATACACGCGTGGTAGATATCGTGCACGAGTTAGCGGATTACGACGTCAGTGTTGACGTGTTCGACCCTTGGGTAGATGCCGAGGAAGCAGAAAAAGAATACGGTTTAGCACCGATTACCGAGCCAGAGCTAGGTCAATATGACGGTATTGTTTTGGCCGTAGCCCATAATGAGTTTAAAGAGCTGGGAGCGGAAAAAATCCGTGCCTTGGGCAAAGCCTCTCATGTTCTTTATGATTTGAAATATGTATTAGAACGCGGTGAGTCCGACTTGCGTCTGTAAATAAAGGTAGTAACTATGCATCAGCCTCTAGCTATAGATCGTGCTTGGAGCACCTTGCAAGCCAACCCTAAAAAGTGGTTGGTTACAGGGTGTGCGGGCTTTATTGGTTCGAATTTGATAGAAGCTTTGCTCAAGCATGACCAGATTGTGGTAGGTTTGGATAATTTCTCTACGGGTTTCCAGCATAATTTGGACGAAGTGCAGCAGGCGGTAAGTCCAGCACAATGGGCGAATTTCACCTTCGTAGAGGGTGACATCCGTCAGTTGGATGTGTGCCATCAGGTATGTGCCGGTGTAGACTACGTGTTGCACCAGGCCGCCCTGGGCTCGGTGCCTCGCTCACTCAACGATCCAATCACCACCAACGAGGTCAATATCGGTGGGCAGTTAAATATGCTGGTGGCGGCGCGTGATGCCAAGGTACAGTCTTTTGTGTATGCCGCCTCTAGCTCCACCTACGGCGATCACCCTACGCTCCCCAAAGTTGAGCACACCATTGGGAACCCCTTGTCTCCTTATGCGGTGACTAAATACGTTAACGAGCTATATGCCAGTGTGTTTGCCCGCTCTTATGGTTTTGAGGCCATTGGGCTACGTTATTTCAATGTGTTTGGCAAACGGCAAACCCCTGATGGGGCTTATGCGGCGGTGATCCCTAAATGGCTAGGTGCCATGATCCGTGATCAAGACGTCACCATTAATGGGGACGGCAAAACCAGTCGTGACTTTTGCTACATAGACAACGTGGTGCAAATGAATGTGCTGGCGGCGTTAGCTCAAGGCGAGGCGCGCAATCAGGTTTATAACGTGGCGGTTAATGCTCGCACAGACCTAAATGAGTTGTTTGCGTTGTTGAAATCCGGTTTGGCTGCCAACGGCGTGATGTACCAAAAAGAGGTCTTTCACGGTGAGTTCCGTGCTGGGGACGTACGTCATTCCCAGGCTGACATTGCCAAAGCCCAGCAGTTATTAGGCTATGCGCCTCAATTTACGATTGCACAAGGTTTGGAGCAAGCCATGCCTTGGTATGTACAGTTTCTTTCTGCTAATCCGTCGTAATGAGCGCATCTTGGCGTAAGCGCCTGCATAGCGATCATCAGCGCATTGCCAGGGCGGCTTTTCGAGTCGCCCTTTTCTTGTTGCTGGGTAAAGCGGCAGGGGCGTTTAAAGAAATGGCGGTCGCTTACCGCTATGGCATCAGCGATGTGGTCGATGCGTACCAGTTCACCATGGTCATGGCGAACTGGATTCCTGTGACCATGGTGGGTGTGTTTTCGGTGGTGCTAATCCCTGTGTTAGTGCACGCCAAAGACCACCATCAAAAGCAACGACAACGGTTTATAGGCGAACTCCTCGGTTTGATGTTGTTGTTGGGCGGGGGGCTCGCGGCTTTTTTATGGTTAGCTTGGCCCTGGGTGCTTGCTGTCGGTGGTAAAGGCTTAGGCGCAGAGGTAGGAGCCATGAGTTCTGAGCTCATTTGGGCTTTTGCGCCTGCAGCAGTGCTCACGCTATTAACCGGCTTACAGGCGGCACGGCTACGGGCCCATGAGCGTCACATCAACACCTTATTAGATAGTGTGCCCGCCTTTAGTATTTTAATTTTTGTATTGGCTGCGGGTCCTGGTCAAGGTGTATGGCCTTTGTTGTGGGGGACCTTGATTGGCTATGTGGTGCAATCTGGCAGTCTGTATTATTTGGCACAACGTGCCGACGGTTTTTGGGGGCGACCGCGGCTTGGTTTTAGTGCAGAACAATGGCCTGCACTAGCCCATGCTGCTGGGATTATGTTGATCGGGCAAATCGCCATGAGTTTTGTGGGGCCCCTTGATCAGTATACTGCTGCCACGTTGGGCGATAATGCGAATGCGACCTTAGGTTATGCGACGCGTTTTATTTCTCTGATGTTAGGGGTGGGTGCTGCTTCCGTAGGAAGAGCCGCCTTGCCGGTTCTGGCCGATGTAACACGACGTGGTGATGCGGTACGCGCGCGTGCCATCGCTTTGAAATGGTCTTTGATGATGGTAGCCATTGGCTTGGCCGTTGCCTTAGTGGCGATGTGGTTGGCACCTGTAGGAATTAGTCTACTTTATGAACGCGGTGCGTTCAGTGCGGCGGATACAGAGCGAGTCAGCTCGGTGCTGCGCTGGGGCTTGTTACAATTACCGTTCTACTTTGGCGTGCTGATCTTAGTGCAGCTGCTCGCTAGCCAAAACCGTTATGGCTTAATGGCCACGATAGCGCTAGCCAACTTTGCCGTTAAAGCGGTAATGAATATGTATTTAGCCCCACAGATGGGCGTGCACGGCATTATGTTAGCGACAAGCTGTATGTATGCCACATCTTTTATTTGTTATTTTTTAGTGGCTTTAAAACCGGCGGACCCTAAATAAAACTATGCATATTATGATTGTGATCCACTCGCTGCGAGGCGGTGGGGCTGAGCGTGTTGCGGTTGATTTAAGCGCGTATTGGCAGCGACTAGGCTACCAAGTGAGCATAGTCACTCAGATGTCTGAGAAAACAGACGCATACCCGGTGCCTGCCGGTATTAAACGATATGTGATGGGTACTGCCCACGAAAGTGGCGGCGGTTTGCGTGGCGCACTGGCAAACTGGCGTCGTGTGCGTCGTTTGCGCAAATTGATTAAAAAACATAAGCCGGACTGTGTATTAGGCATGATGACCACAGCCTCTATATTGGCCGTGATGGCGGCCAAAGGGTTGCCGTGTCGAGTGATTGTGTCAGAACACACCCACCCGCCCATGAAAAAACTGCCCGAGTCATGGGTGCGTTTACGTCGTTGGGCCTATCCGCGTGCGCACGCGGTGGTGGCGTTGACGGGGGGCACGGCGCGTTGGATTCGTGATCATATCCCTGGCTCACGCGTAGTGGTGATTCCTAACGCCGTACGCTGGCCTTTGCAGCCGCAGGAACCCCATGTCCCCGTACCCAATAAAGGCGATCGTTTACGCTTATTGGCGGTAGGGCGCCTTCATTTGGTTAAGGGCTTTGATTTGCTGATTCAGGCCTTTGCTATGTTGGCCAACTATTTCCCCGACTGGGATTTGGTGATTTTGGGCGAGGGCGATGAGCGAGCCGCTTTGCAAAAACAAATTGATGAAGCCGGCTTAACAAAACGTGTTTATTTGGTGGGACGTGTCGGTAATATGGCAGAGTGGTATCAGAGCGCGGATCTCTACGTGCTCAGTTCCAGAGCCGAGGGCCTATCGAACACCTTATTAGAGGCCATGGCCTCTGGCTTAGCGGTGGTGGCGACCGATTGCGATACCGGACCCCGAGAAATTATTCGCGATAATATTGATGGTGTGTTGGTCAATCCCCCGGAAAATGCAGACGCGTTGGCGGCCCATTTATCCGATCTGATGGCTAGGCCATTAAAGCGCACCGCCTTAGCCCGTCGCGCTATCGATGTAAGGGATCGTTTTTCCGTACCTATAGTGATGGCGCAGTGGGAGCGTTTATTGCCTAGAGACGGCAAAAACCAAACCAATTCTGAGGCCTCATCTCACCAAGAGGCAGCGGTCCCACCTCAGTCTGAACAATAGGCTTAACCATGAAAATCTTGTTTTTTGTGAGCTCGATGAATGCGGGTGGAGCAGAGCGAGTTGCTGCTACCTTAGCGAATGCTTGGGTGCAGCGTGGTGATCAGGTCTGTTTAGTGCCTACGCATTTAGGCTCTGAGACCAGCTTTTATGCTTTGGATGAGCGAGTGCAGTTTGAACCTTTAAAGCAACATATGCCTTGGTTTCCTCCCTTGCTCACCCCTGTGCGCAAATTGCGTGCTATCCGTCGCATTCACGATCACTTTAAGCCAGATGTTGTGGTGTCTTTTTTGACCAATGTAAACGTAAATGTGTTGATGGCGTTGCGTGGTGTAAACACGCCTGTGTTGGTGTGTGAGCGCACCAATCCAGTGGTCAGCAAAAGTGCGACTAAGCGGTTACAGTCCTTGCGTTCTAAGCTGTACCCTAAGGCAACCCGGGTCATTATGCAGACCCATGACGCGGCTCAGGCCTTTATGAAAACAGAGCCGCAGTTGACGCATGTGGCCGTTATTCCCAATCCCATCCCGCCGACCTTAGTTAGTTTGCCGTTGGCTCAGGATGTGGAAAAAATAACAGATTGTAAACTGGTGGCGATGGGGCGTTTAGTCCCGGCTAAGCAGTTTGATCAGCTGATACAGGCCTTTGGCTTGGTGGCGGACCAGCACCCCGAGTGGACCCTACATATCTATGGAGAGGGACCGGAGCGTGAAGCCTTGCAGCGACGAGCTGAATTAGTGGGCTGCAAAGACCGGATCTTTTTTCCTGGTCGGGTTGAGAAACCCTGGCAGGTTTTGACGCAGGCCCAGCTGTTTGCATTGACCTCTGCTTACGAAGGCTTTCCGAATGTGTTGCTAGAAGCGATGACCTTGGGCTTGCCTTGTGTTACGTTTGACTGCCCAAGTGGACCTAAGGAAATGTCTAACCAGGGACGTGATGCCATCTTAGTCGAACCAAATAACGAATCTGCCCTAAGCGAGGCTCTGGGTGAACTCATGGCAGATGTCCGGTTACGTGGTGTATTAGGACAGCGCGCAGCCGCCTCCGTGCGCGAGCGCTATGGGATGAGTACCGTGCTAGATCATTGGGATCTGGTGTTTAGGCAAGCAGGCCTGATTAACATTACACAGGAAAAAACATGACACAGCGAGAGCTAGCAGAGGTTAAGCCCACCACTGTAGTCCATATTATTTCTGGCTTAGGTCATGGTGGTGCTGAAACCGTCCTTTATCGTTTGGTAACAGCCCCCACTTCGAATACCCGCCATATTGTGCTGTCGCTGGGCGGCTTGGATGTGTTCGGCCCTCGTTTGCAAGAGGCTGGCATAGAGGTGCATACCTTTCACATGCATGGGGCGGTGGGTTTTGCGCGAGGCTTGTGGCGTTTGCGTCAATGCCTCAAAACACTGCAGCCGGATGTGGTGCAAACCTGGATGTATAACTCGGACTTTGTGGGGGGCCTGGTCGCGCGCAGCGTAGGCATACGTGCGGTATCTTGGGGCATTCGTAACTCAGGCGAAAGCTTGCACCAAGGTAGCTCTAAGGCGCGATTGCTGGCCTGGTTGTGTGCGCGGCTGTCTGGGGTGGTGCCTGCAGCGATTGTGACTTGTGCGGATAGTGCAGCACGACGTCATAAACACTGGGGCTACGAAGCCGATAAGCTGCAGGTGATTCCGAATGGTTATGATTTGTCTCGCTGGCAGCCTGATCAAGAGGCTGCGGCTCAATTACGAGCAGAGTTAAATATTGACCCGAGCACACCTTTATTGGCTGCCGTTGCACGTTGGAACCCGCTTAAAGATCACCCTAACTTATTGGCAGCTTTGTCCAGAGTTAAACGCAGTGTGCCTCAGATGCGCTGCTTACTCGTTGGCGAGGGTTTGGATGCCTCGAATACGGAGCTGATGCAGCTCATTACGCATTTTGATTTGGCCGAGCAGGTGGTGCTGCTGGGACGTCGTGATGATGTGCCCACCATTATGGCGGCAGCAGATATTCATGTGCTTTCTAGCAAGGCCGAAGGCTTCCCCAATGTGGTGTGTGAGGCCATGGTGTCACGCGCGCTATGTGTGGTGACCGATGTGGGGGATGCGGCCAAAATCGTGGGAGATGAGGGGGTTATTGTGCCGCCGCGTAACGCCGAGGCTTTGGCGGCCGGCATAGAAAAAGCCATTGGTTTACTTAGTAGTCCGGATTTGTCTGCTCGTTTAGAGGACGGCGCCAAACGTATCGCACGGTTATATAGTTTATCCACGATGGTGGAAAACTATGAAACCTTATGGCAGGATTTGCAGGGGCGTCCAACGATAGCAGGGGCAGCGACAAGGGACGCATCAGCTCCCTTGTTGTTATATGTGGTGACGAACCCCGATTTCTTTTTATCACATCGCTTGCCTTTGGCTTTAGCGGCACAGGCGGCAGGTTTTGATGTGCATGTAGCAACCAGACGCGCTCCTTCGGTGGCTCGAATTCGTGGTCACGGCTTTACCCATCATGTAGTGCCGTTGAATCGCAGTGGTAAAAATCCGTTCAAAGAAATTTATGTGATTTGGAGCCTATACCGACTGTTTAAACGTATTCGGCCGCAGGTCATCCATGCGGTGACCATTAAATCCATTCTTTATAGTGGGATTGCCGCGCGTTTAGCCAAGGTGCCTGGGTTTTTGGCGGCGATTTCTGGTTTAGGGTATTTGTTTACCGACGGACGTGATGGACCGATGAAAACCATCGCCCTAAAACTGTACAAATTGGCCTTAAGCCATCCACGTAGTCGTGTGATTTTTCAAAATACCAGTGATCGCGATGTATTAATGCAGGCGGGTGTAGTGCGCTCAGAACAAGCGGTGTTAATACGCGGTTCGGGAGTGGACCTTAACCAGTTTAGTTATACCGCAGAGACCGAAGGACCTCCGGTGATAGCGCTGATGGTATCGCGGCTTTTGGCGGACAAAGGGGTTAATGAGTTTGTGTCCGCCGCTAAAATCAGCCAACAACGCGAAGACGGTATTGTGTGGCAAATAGCGGGTAGTCCTGATATCGAAAATCCGGCGAGCATTACGCGCGAACAAATTACGGACTGGCATCAATCTGGCGTGGTGCAATGGTTAGGGGAACAAACCGATATTGCAGGTCTCTATCAGCGCTCGCATATTGCTGTGCTACCTTCTTACCGAGAAGGGCTACCTAAATCCCTCATCGAAGCTGCGGCTTGTGGTCGCGCCGTGGTGACCACGGATGTGCCCGGTTGTAGAGACGCGATTGAGGTGGGTGTCACGGGGCTCTTGGTACCTCCTAAGGATGCCGTGGCTCTGGCAGATGCCGTGGCAGACCTTGCGCATAATGAGCAAAAGCGGCAGCGCTTTGGTCGAGCTGGGCGGGACTTAGCCGAGCGCGCTTTTGATATAAATATCGTGATTGATTCTCATCTGCGGTTATATGGTTATTTGGCCAAATCCAAATAGGCCTCTGGCTAACATCTAGAGCTAAGCCAGAAAAACAAACCCCGTGCTTCTTCATGCCTAAAGGCAAGAGTGAAGCACGGGGTTTTGTGGTTTAGCGCCGTATAGTTCTAAAAGGAATTGGCGATAACCTTGTTAGCTCTGTTTGTTGTACCGCCTTAAAAAGGCAGGGTGAGATCCGGACGCAAAGCCAAAATCGCGGTTTTAAATTCGTTTTGGATACGAGCCAACGCGGCTTCAGTTTGGGCCTCAAAACGTAACACCACTACCGGGGTGGTGTTGGAAGCGCGAGCCAAGCCAAAGCCGTCTTCGTATTCGGCACGAATGCCATCAATGGTGATGCGCTCTATGGCTGTGGGGAAAGCGCCTTCGCTTTGTAGACGCTCTACAAAAGCATGGGGTTCGCCCTCGGCCATTTCCAATTTAAGTTCTGGGGTAGAGAGGTCTTTGGGTAGCGCCTCGAGTACCGCACTGGGGTCTTCAAATTTAGAGAGAATTTCTAATAGGCGCGCTGCGGTATACAGACCATCATCAAAACCATACCAGCGTTCTTTAAAAAACGTGTGACCGCTCATTTCTCCGGCAAGCGGTGCATTGGTTTCGGCAAGTTTGGCTTTGATCAAGGAGTGACCGGTTTGCCACATCAGGGGCACACCACCCGCGGCCTTGATCGCTAACGCCACATGGCGACTACATTTCACATCAAAAATAATGGTTTCACCTGGATTGCGCTTGAGGATGTCTTGAGCATAAAGTACCAGCTGACGGTCTGGCCAAATGATTTCACCGCTGCGCGTGACCACACCCAAACGGTCTGCATCCCCATCAAAGGCTAAACCCAGCTCGAAATCGTTTTCTTGAACGTGTTTGATCAGATCAACCAGGTTGGCCGGGTCGGCCGGGTCAGGGTGGTGATTAGGGAAGTCGCCGTCGACTTCTTCGAACAGAATGTCAGTGGTACAGCCCAACGCATCAAAGAGCTGTCTGGCGACGGCGCCGCCGGCCCCATTGCCACAGTCAACCGCAACCCGCATGGGGCGTGCTAATTTAACGGTGGATTGGATTTCATCGATGTAGGCAGGCTGGATGTTGTGTTCGATGCGCTGACCGGGCTCTGCTGTGACTGGAGCCGGGTTCAACATCATTTGATAAAGCTGCTGAATATCGGGGCCATAAAGCGTTTTGCCTGCCATCATCATTTTAAAACCATTGTATTCCGGTGGGTTATGACTACCAGTAATGGCGACGGCCGACAAGGTATGCCGTTTATAGGCGGCATAATAGACGAGGGGGGTAGGAGCTAAACCAATATGAATGGTGTCCACGCCGGCACGTTCGATCCCTTGCATTAAGGCTTCGGCGAGTTCAGGACTACTGTGACGACCATCATAGCCCACCACGACGGCAGGGACTTGGGCGATGGCGGCTTGACAGCCCAAGGCGTAACCAAGTTGAAAGGCAAAGTTAGCATTGAGCTGGGCAGGTACAATACCCCTAATGTCATAAGCTTTAAACACAGAGGCTGGCAAAGCGGTAGTCATGCGATGAACTCCAATCATTAAATTCAATGTGAATGGTTATTATCGCCGATCGGTCAGGCTTTTTCAGGCTTTTATTCGCGACAAGACCTATTACGAGGAAAGATAATGACGGAGCTACGTGGGTTAATTGATATCGTTGGGGCCGAGCAGGTTTTAACTGGCGAGACAACCAAACCGTATCTAACGGATTGGCGAGGACGCTATACAGGAGAGGCCCTGGCAGTAGTGCGTCCCGGTGATACCGAACAGGTCGCTGCGGTGGTGCGTTGGTGTGCGGCGAATCAGGTAGGCATTGTGCCACAAGGTGGAAATACAGGTCTCTGCGGTGGTGCCACCCCCAGTGTGCAGCCCGTGATCTTATTGTCTTTGCAGCGTTTAAATAAGGTACGCAGCGTAGACACCGAAAACGACACCATCGTGGTGGAGGCAGGGTGTATCTTGCAGCAAGTACAAGAAACGGCGGCCGAACATAACCGTCTGTTCCCATTAAGTCTGGCCGCAGAAGGCAGCTGCACCATAGGCGGTAATTTGGCGACCAATGCCGGCGGCACACAGGTGCTGCGCTATGGCAATACGCGAGATCTGACCTTAGGGATAGAGGTGGTAACAGCGGATGGGCAGATTATGCACGGCTTACGCGCGCTGCGTAAGGACAACACCGGCTATGATTTGCGTAACTTGATGATTGGCAGCGAAGGCACGTTAGGTGTGATTACGGCAGCCACGCTCAAACTCTACCCTAGGCCGGTGGCTCAATATACCGCTTTGCTCGCCCTTGACTCGTTAGAGTCCGCGGTGAACTTATTGAATATTGCACGCCAAGGTTTTGATGCCGGTTTAACGGGTTTTGAGATTATCTCTCGTATTTGTTTGGAGGCCGTGGTGGAATGCTTCCCGCAACAGCGTTTGCCTTTCCAGAACGAGTCAGCGCAGGCGCCTTGGTTTGCTTTGCTGGAACTCTCCGACAGTGAAAGCGAAGAGCACGCACGCCAACGTTTAGAGCAGGTCTTAGGGCAGGCGCTAGAGGACGAGATGGTCTCGGATGCCATTATTGCGGAAAACACCACACAAAGTGCAGAGCTGTGGCATTTGCGTGAAAGCATTCCGCTTGCTGAAAAAGCCATAGGGAAAAATGTAAAACACGATATAGGGGTACCGGTGTCAAAAATTGCGCAGTTTGTGGCGGAAACCAATGCGTTATTACAAGACGCGTTTCCCGGCGTAGAACACATCGTGTTTGGTCACTTGGGCGATGGTAATCTGCATTACAACGTTGCGCATGGCCGTTACACCGAAGAAGAGCTCTTTAGCTTTGAGTCGGATATTTATAAAATTGTGTTCGATCAGTTACATAAATACCAGGGCACCATCAGTGCAGAGCACGGCATTGGTCAGCTCAAGCGTGACTGGCTAGAAACCTATAAAGACCCAGTCGAGCTAGCTTTAATGCATCAGGTAAAAAAAGCCCTGGATCCATTAGGTATCATGAATCCAGGGAAGCTTTTAGTTCAATAACGATACGGCGGAACCAGATGGATTAATCGCTGAGTTCTGCTGTGTCACGCGCCATGCTCAGCGCTTGTTTGAGCACTTCTGGTTGACCGATGTGGTTGCTTAAAATTAAGACCAAAGCGGCGTTCATCGCGTGACTTTGACTTGTGGTTAAGCCTTCGTGAGACTCAATCAGCATGGCGTAAAAGTCGTCTACCCGAGGGAGATTTAACTCTGTAGTCAGCATAGGGGGCTCCTTATAGCGTTTGACCGCAAGCACGAGCCAAAGCGGCTTGAACTAGGTCGGCCTTAGGCTGACGCCAGCGTGCGGTGAGGTGTTGATCTGGACGAAATAGGTAGGCGGCGCCCGATTGCGCATCGTAACGCTGTTGCCACATTCCAAAGTGGTCGGTCAGCACTGTAAACCCGGTAGGGGCGTTGGTAGGCACATCTTGGCCGGGGTAAATCAACACCACATTCAGCAAAGGCTCTTGCTGCAGTTTTTGTAATGCAGGCAGTTGCTTATCACTGGGGTTAAACATGGCTAAGGTAAAAGACTGACCTAAATGACTTAACCACCAATTGGGTTCTGACTGATTGCGTAAAGGCGCATCCACCGCTGGACCACCAATCTGTACCGAACCGGAAAAACGATCCACATCTGGCGTGTTCAGTGGGCTTTGATCGTAAGTGCTTGGCGTAGAAAGACGGCCACTGTTGACCATGCTGCGGGCAAAGTCATGCGTTTTGGCTAAGCGTAAAACGGTGTCTCTAAAGAGCTTGCTGATCTCACTTTTAGGGGTGATGAAATCGGTAGCGCGACTTGAGTTCTGGAGGTTTTCGTCGGCGGCAAAGCGACGTTCGCTACAGTAGGTGTCTAGGATAGACTCTGGGGCTAAACCACGTAGGTGTAGGTCCAGTTTCCAGGCCAGATTATCGGTGTCTTGAATACCGCTATTCGCGCCGCGAGCTCCAAAGGGAGACACTCGGTGAGCCGCATCGCCAGCAAACAGCAAGCGTCCAAAACGGAATTTATCCATGCGCTCGCAGGCAAAGGTATAAATACTGATCCATTCGAAATCAAATTCTACGTCTTTACCCAATAGCGCCTGGACGCGGGGGCGTACGTTTTCCTCTTTGATTTCTTCGACGGGGTCAGCATCCCAACCTAACTGAAAATCAATACGCCAAACATCATCAGGTTGGCTATGCAGTAGCACGGATTGATTTGGATGGAAGGGTGGGTCAAACCAGAACCAGCGCTCGGCAGGGTAATGGGCTTTCATGCGCACATCTGCAATCAAGAAGCGGTCTTGGAAAATACGTCCTTGGCTACATTCCCCGATCATGCTGCGCAAGGGAGAGCGAGCTCCGTCACAGGCGATCACCCAGTCTGCTGTGATTTGATAATCGCCATCTGGCGTTTCAACCGTCAGATCAGTGTGCGTATCGTGGTTTTCTAACGCGGTGACTTTATGTTTGGCGCGCAGGTCAATACCAAGTGATTGGGCTTTTTCATAAAGGTAGCCTTCGCAATAGTATTGCTGCAGATTAATAAAGGCCGGGCGGCGATGTAATGGCTCGGGTAGTAGGTTGAAGCTCCAGACCTCTTCGTCACGGAAGAACACCTTACCCACATTCCAGGACACGCCTTTGTCTACCATGCGCTCGCCCACATCCAGACGATCCCAAATGTCTAAGGTGCGCTTGGCAAAGCAAATAGCACGTGAGCCTACCGAAAATTTATTATCATCGTCTAAGACCACCACAGGCTGTCCACGTAACGCCATGTCGATGGCCATGCTTAGGCCAACAGGACCGGCTCCTACCACGACCACAGGGTGTTTTTCTGCAGTGGTAGGAGTCGGAGCAACGGGCAGTTGTATGGTTTGATAGTTTGTCTCTTCCACCCGGTTCTCCTTTTTTATCTAGGTTTAGGACTAAGGGTTAGTTGCCTTCAAGTTCTTTCCACATTTCGATATCACGTTCTGCGGTCCAGATACGAGGTTCGTCGTGACCGGTGGCTTCATCGTAGGCACGCGACACGTCGAAAGGCATACAGTGATCAAAGATGACCCAGTCGGAATAACGAGGCTTCATGAAATCGTAGGTTTCACGGTAAATGGTCTTGAGGTCTTTGCCATCCGCAACGCCTTGGTTCACGCAGGTGTACAAATCGGTTAAGAAAGCACGGGTGCCGGCTAGGGCTTGGCGTACTTCGGTGGCGTTTTTCAATGCGGGACCACGGCCTGGCACCATTTTTTCAGCTTCGAATTCAGCCAAGGTGTCTAAGGTTTGAGGCCATTCGCGGAAATAACAGTCGCCAGCGTAAGGGGTGGACTGATACTCCACTAAGTCACCAGCAAATAGGATTTTTTGCTCAGGCAACCAAGCGATGGTGTCACCTTTGGTATGACCACGGCCTACTTGCATGATGTGAACTTCTAAATTGCCTAGATCCACGGTCATGAAACCGTCAAAGGTCATGGTGGGCCAAGTTAGGCCTTCGGGGATGGATTCCACCGCACGGAACAAGCGAGGGAAACGACCGATCTCGCTGGCCTTGTCTTCTTCGCCACGCTCTACGATGAGGTCGTACGTGTCGCGGCTAGCAATGATTTCTTGGGTGTTATAGGCCGAGGCACCTAGTACACGCACGGCATGGTAGTGCGAAAGCAAAATGTACTTGATGGGCTTGTCGGTAACCTCGCGTACGCGACGGATCACGTCTTGCGCCATCACAGGAGTGGCTTGGGTATCGATCACCATCACAGCGTCGTCACCAATAATAATTCCTGTGTTGGGATCGCCTTCGGCGGTATAGGCGTAAGCGTTATCAGAGAGTTTCTCAAATGAAACGGCTTTGTCTTCCATGTCGCCATGAGAAGCGAATTGACGTGGTGTGCTCATACTTATCTCCTTATAGATGATTAACCAAATAGTAGCTCTCAATTCGTTTATATACAATTGGTTTGTTATAGGTGAATTCCATGAGTCATTAAAAGCCGCGGTGGTGAATCGCGGCGTTTGAAGGGTTTTTTGGAAGGCTTTGGGATTAGGGGGGCAAGTGGTTTGGGTTTTATTTAGCTAAGGCGACGTGCTGACATTGCGGACAGTAATAGGTAGCACGTTGGTTTTGCACCATACGGGCAATAGGGGTTTGACATCGCGGGCAGGGCTCATTGGTTTTACCGTAAACGCTGGCATGTAAGTCAAAATAGGCCCCTGCTTCTCCGGAGGCATTTAAATAGTCGCGCAACGTGCTGCCGCCGGAATCTAAGGCCTGTTGTAATGTGTCCACAATCGCAGAGTGCAGAGCATGCACTTGTTTTTTCTGCAAGCTGTTAGCGGGGGCGGTGGGGTCTATGAGCGCTTTGAATAAGGACTCAGAGGCATAAATGTTACCCACCCCCACGACAATTTGTCCTGCTAATAGCACTGATTTAATACTGGCTTTTCTATTTGCTAACTGTTGAAAGAGATAGTCTGGGGTAAACTCTGGGCTAAAGGGCTCTATGCCGAGTTTGGCCAAAAGCGGGTGTTCCTCTATAGGGCCATCACGCAGGTCATGCCATAGCACCGCGCCAAAGCGTCTGGGATCATGCAGCAAAAACCGGGCATGATCAAAGACCCATTCCACGTGATCATGTTTTTGACGCGGCGCCTCTAACGGCACGCTGCGTAATGAGCCGGACATGCCCAAATGGATGATTTGATAGCCATGGGCAAAACGTATTAATAGGTATTTGCCACGTCGCTCGCAGGCAAGTACGGTTTGGTTTTGTACTAGCTCGCTCATGTTTTCTGGGATGGGCCAGCGCATACGTGGCTGATACACAATGCATTGACGCAAGGTGTGTTGGGGCATCAACGTCGCAATTCCGCGACGGGTGGTTTCAACTTCTGGTAGTTCAGGCATATTGAGGTGCTAAGATCATTGACTACAATAGCTCTATTGTGCCATTAGGCTTACTTTCATGCGCTACGGCGCCGGTTTTTGGATGAAATTAAAATCTTTACTATTTCGTACGGTGGTATCAACGGCTCTAGTCGGAAGCTCTGCGTGGGCGACGGACGTCATAGAGCTTGAGCCCGTCGAGCATATTAAGCTGCGCAATGATGGTCTACCTATAGTCACGTTAAGCCCAGATATTCTCTATCGGATCTTAGTGGGCGAGGTGGCTGTACAGCAAGGGGACTTTGATACTGCCAGCCAAGTATTTTTAAGCCTAGCCAAAGACACGGCGGACCCACGGTTTGCACAACGCGCCTTCCAGTTCTCCATGGCGGACAATAATTTGGCACGCGGTATCGTGGCGGCCAAAGAATGGTCCTTGTTAGCTCCCAATGATCCCGAGGCCAAGGCAACAGCTTTAGCTTTAGAGGCTTCTACGGGTCAAACATCGGGGCTAGCCCAAACCTTATATCAGCGCATTGTCCAAGCCAGCGATAAAGAACAGGCCATTATTCAGGCCATGAGCATCATCAGTAAAATGGTAGATAGCCGTTTGGCGCTGGATGTGTTGGAACAAGCTTTACCACCGGATGTGCGTGAACTAACCGTGAGCCATCTCGCCCTGGCTGATATTGCTTGGGCGGCGCAACAGCCGGACCGCGCCTTACACGAGGCACGTTTGGCCTTAAAACAAGAACCTGATTCCCAACTCGCTATACAACGCGTGCTGGAGTACGGCTTGGTTGTTGATGACCGCTCTGTGATTGACGAAGCGCGTCAATTTATACAGCTCAATCCGGATGCGCGTGATGTGGCGCTCTTACTCATTAATCGACTGGTTGATTTAAAAGAGTTTGATCAGGCTTTATTGCAGCTGCGGGATATGCAACGTCGTAACCCCGAAGACTTCGATCTGCTGCTGACTCAGGCTGAAATCAATGTGCGTGCCGAGCGCTACGACGTGGCGGTTACTTTGCTGAATGAGTACATTAATGTGCATACACAGCGTCGCCAAAGCCTGCCGGATGACACAACCACCGCAGTGAGCAGCATTTCTGATGCGCGTCTTTCTCTGGTTCAGATAGCCGAAAAACAAGGACAACTCAACGAGGCGATTCGACAGTTAAATCTGATCGAGGAGCCTGCCTTGCAGTTTCAGGTGAAGGTACATCGTGCCGTGCTAGAGGCCAGATTAGGTGATCTAAAACGAGCAAATCGCACCTTGGATTCTTTGGGTGTGTTGGGTAAACGAGATCAGGCAGTCGTAGATTTAACGCGTGCTTCCATGTTGCGCGAGGCAGGCCGCACGGATCAAGCCATCCAGGTTTTAGAGCGCTCAGACAAAGAACTACCGGACACTCCGGAAATTAAATATGACTTAGCCATGCTCTATGCCTCACAAGGACGTAACGAGGAATTAGAGCCCTTGCTCAGACAGGTCATTGAATTGCAGCCGCAAAATGCGAATGCTTACAATGCCTTGGGCTATACCTTTGCCGATATGAACAAAAACCTAGATGAGGCACAGGGATTATTAGAACAAGCTCTAGAGCTAGAGCCCGACAACCCTTATATTTTGGATAGTGTGGGTTGGTACTTGTATCGCGTCGGTGACTATCAGGCAGCACTGGAATATTTGAAGCGCTCCTATGAGCAACTGCCCGATGCAGAGGTCGCTGCGCATTTAGGCGAGGTCTTGTGGGCTAAAGGGCGTCGAGATGAGGCCAAGCAGGTATTGCAACAAGCCTGGAAAAAAAGCCCCGGTAATTCAAACTTAGAGCGCGTCATGAATCGACTAGGAGTCAAACCCTAATGGTAGTAACACGTATGCTGCGGAGCCTAGCTGCTTCCGCTATGGTGATGACCTTGGCCGCGTGTGCTGTGGCTCCAGCCCCCGCACCCATGAGCTCCACCGAATCATTTCAACGCAGTGGACGCTTTGCGCTGAATGTGGATCGTGCCGATGGCAGCAAAGACGCTGTACAAGGGGGCTTTCTGTGGCAGCAAACCGCCCAGCAGTTGCAGTTGGATCTGAATAACCCAATGGGCACGGTATTAGCCAGGGTGACGGTCACGGACCAAGGGGCTCGCTTACAACGCCCAAATGGCGAGATCGAAGAGGCCGCTTCGCCAGACCAGTTGGTCGAACAATTAATTGGCTATGTGATTCCTGTAGAAGGCATGCGTGATTGGTTAAAAGGCCAAACGGGATCCCGCCCGGTATCTGATCTACAACAAGAACAACAACGCCCCAGCTATTTCCAACAAGACGGCTGGCGTGTGCGCATGCAGCGCTACGATGACTTAGGTCCACGCTTATTACAGATGAATCGCAATCAGGCGCAACAGGCAATCTCTGTGCGTGTGGTAGTGGATTATTAATTTTTACTACTGACACGGGTATGCCTTCTTTATTGCGTGTTCCTGCTCCGGCCAAATTAAACCTTTTTCTGCATGTGGTCGGACAGAGGCCTGACGGCTATCACTTACTACAAAGTGTGTTTACCTTTGTGGATCTCTGTGACTACCTTGACTTCACCTTGCGTACAGATGGAGACATTGAACGAGTAGGGCAAACCATCGCGGACCTACGTCCCGAGGACGATTTGATCGTACGAGCGGCGCGTCTTTTGCAACAACACACTGGCACCACCTATGGGGCGAGTATTCGTTGCGAAAAAAACATCCCAGCGGGAGCCGGCTTAGGCGGGGGCTCGAGTGATGCGGCCACTACCTTGATAGCTTTAAATAAACTCTGGAAGACAGGGCTTAACCGTCAGCAGCTGATGGACCTAGGTCTGCAGTTGGGCGCAGATGTGCCCGTTTTTATCTTTGGTCAAAGCGCTTTTGCTGAAGGGATTGGTGAACAATTGCAGGTGGTAAAGATCCCAGATTACTACTATGTATTGATCAAACCACAGGCCTCTGTCGCTACGCCCACTATTTTTAAAGATAAAAGCTTGACAAGAGATTCAAAGCCCGTCATAATTACAGACTTTACAGGTTATCAAACAAAGGCGGACGCCGAATTTAATCATTCCGTGGCCATGTTTGGATCTAATGATTTAGAACCTGTGGCATGTAAATACGCAAACGAAATTGACTATATGTTACAGGGCTTGCGTAATAATAAATTACATGCTAGAATGACTGGGTCGGGCTCTACTCTGTTTATCGTTTTTAACGATAGGGAAACAGCCACTAGACAAAGCATTAAAATTTGCGGTACAATCTTGTTCGAGCAACCAACGGTACAAGATCCATCTTTAGTTAAGGTGGTAAAAGGGTTACAAACTCATCCGCTTTATGATTGGTTGACAGAATTTGGGGATTAGCCAAGCTGGTTAAGGCACCGGATTTTGATTCCGGCATGCGAAGGTTCGAATCCTTCATCCCCAGCCATACATTTACAGACCTCCAGGTCTGCGTCATAATAAAGCTGTTGAGCTGTTCTCCAAAAGGATGACAGTCAACGGCTTTATTTTTTCGTCACGCATCCAAATCAAATCTACGTCCCACATATCATGGCACATGACCGATTCATGATTTTCACAGGTACAGCAAACCCTCGTTTGGCTGTAGATGTTGCAAATCACCTAGACATGTCTCTTGGCAAAATGACCGTGGGTCGCTTCTCCGACGGGGAAGTCATGGTCGAAATTAACGAAAACGTACGCGGTCGCGATGTTTTTGTTTTACAGCCAACCTGCGCTCCCACCAATGACAACTTAATGGAAATCATGGTAATGGTCGATGCTTTGCGTCGTGCCTCTGCTGGTCGTATTACCGCAGCCATTCCTTATTTTGGCTATGCGCGCCAAGACCGTCGCCCACGTTCCGCACGAGTTGCTATCTCGGCTAAAGTCGTTGCAAACATGCTCCAAGTCGCAGGCGTAGATCGCGTGATGACCATGGACTTGCACGCTGATCAAATCCAAGGTTTCTTTGATATTCCTGTAGACAATATCTACGCCTCCCCCATTTTATTGGGTGATATTTGGCGTTGTAACTACAAGGACCTTGTGGTGGTCTCCCCCGATATTGGTGGGGTAGTACGTGCTCGTGCTTTGGCTAAACAGCTAGAGGCCGACCTTGCCATCATCGATAAACGTCGTCCACGCGCCAACGTTTCCGAGGTCATGAACATCATCGGTGACGTCAGTGGCCGCACATGCATCCTGATGGATGACATGGTGGATACGGCCGGTACGCTTTGTAAAGCTGCTGAAGCCTTAAAACAACGTGGTGCGGTGGCAGTCTATGCTTACTGTACACACCCTGTGTTGTCCGGCGAAGCCATCGAGCGCATCAAAAACTCCGAACTAAACGAATTGGTCGTTACCGATACCATTCCATTGTCAGCCGAAGCCCGCGAGTGCAAAAAAATTCGCCAGCTTTCTTGTGCTGCACTGCTTGGCGAGACCATGCTACGCATTTCCACTGCGGAATCCGTTAGCTCGTTGTTTGTAGATTAAAATTTTCTAACGCAGCACGCTGGTCGCGGCGTGCTGTTTTTATTGTTTGCGGCAGTTGCCGTAATTACGGAGTTCTTCCATGAAATTTCAAGCCTTTTCGCGTAGCGTACAGGGATCGAGTGCGAGCCGCCGCCTGCGTCGCGCGGGCCAGGTACCAGCCATCGTTTACGGTGGTAATGCCGAGCCTACAGTTATTGCTCTAGATCACAACCAGATCTACCACGATCTACGTAAAGAAGCCTTCCACGCTTCCATTTTGACAATGGATCTAGATGGCAAATCTGAAAAAGTATTGTTGCGCGCTGTACAGTGGCACGCATACAAACCACAAGTACTACACGTTGATTTCCAACGCGTACGTGCTGACCAAGCCATTACTACACGTGTACCACTCAACTTCTTGAACGGTGACGAGTCCCCAGCGGTTAAACTACACAACCAGGTAATCAGCCAACTATTGGTTGATTTGGAAATCACTTGTTTGCCTGGTGACTTGCCTGCGTCCATCGACGTAGACTTGGCTAACCTAAACGCGGACGAGACCATCACTCTAGCTGCAATCACTCTACCTGAAGGTGTTGTATACGCTGGTGCTAGCACAGATCCAGATCCTGCATTGGCTACAGCGCTACCTGTTGGTGGCGGTGCATCTGATGAAGATGAAGGTGAAGACGCGGATGAAGCTGAAGAGCCAACTGAAGAATAATATTTATTCTCAGTAGGTGACAAAGTCTCGCTTTGTTTCAAACCCCTGTTAGCTTGGCTGGCGGGGGTTTTTCGTATGTGGAAAAAAAATGTCTGAAGGGATTCGATTAATTATTGGCCTAGGTAACCCCGGGGCGGAATATGAAAAAACACGCCATAACGCGGGATTTTGGTTAGCTGATGAGTACGCGAAAAAATTACACGCGAGTTTTTCCTTAGAGAAAAACATGTCGGCCTGGGTCGCAAAGGGACGCTTCGAAGGGCAACCCATCATTATCGCTAAACCCACCACTTATATGAACAGATCGGGCCAGGCGGCAGGTGCGCTCATGCGTTTTTATAAGTTGCAGCCTGAACAAGTTCTGGTGTTGCACGATGAACTAGACTTGATGCCAGGGCAAGCCAAAATCAAAAAAGGGGGTGGCCACGCTGGGCATAATGGCTTGCGTGATATACAACAGGTATTTTCTAGCCCGAATTTTTGGCGCTTGCGCTTAGGTATAGGACATCCACGCACCCTAGGTTTAGCGCAGCAGGTAGCTGCTTTTGTGTTGAGTGCCCCACGAGCAGACGAACGTGCTGCCATCGAGGACACCTTATGGCGCTGCGACCATATTTTAAATGCTTTACTCGCTGGGGATTTTGAGCAGGCCATGCAACAGCTACATGGGGGTAATGGGTGAATCAACAAACACAGCAAAGCTTTAAGCAAGAGGTACGGGATTTTCTGCAGTTTTTGCGGCAGCCGCGACTGAGTCCGCGTTTTCCTCAGCAGGATTTAGGACACGGCTGGCATACTGACTGGACCAATGGCTTAGGCGTAAAGCGCATTTTGCAATGGGCAGCTTTGTTGTGGCTGGTCAACATAACGGTGTTTGGTCCTTTGGCCGCCGCCGTCGCCACATCGGTGGGTGCGGAGCACAAACTGGACTTTAACAATATCCCTTGGAAGCAAGCTGTGCTTTGGGCGCCTCTGATAGAGGAAATGGTCTTCCGGTATGTGCTGCGTCGCCCCTCACAGTTTTTGTGGGTATTGCCCGTCACCATTTGGTGTTTATTTAATGGTCCGCAAAGCGTTACGGTGACAGTGGTTTTGGCTGTGGTGCTATTGCTGTATTTTCGTCCCTCGGTGGGACCGGCCAAAGACTCCACCTTTGCCGCTATTGCCTTAGGTAAAGCTTGGCCCAGACGTTGGTACAAGACCTACATCCGCTACTTTGGTTGGGCATTTTATGGCTCAACGGCGCTATTTGCTGCGCTGCACTTGTATAACTTCAGCTTTGGTCAGGTGGCCTTTTGGATGCTGCCGCTTCTGATTTTGCCGCAGTTTGTGACGGGGCTGGTGTTGGCTTGGTTGCGAATTCGTCGCGGCATCGGTGCCAGTATTATCTTGCATGCCGTGTTTAATGCCGGACCGTTGCTTTTGATTCTCAGTATCGTTGCCTTAATGCCCGAAGCGAGGCTCTAAGTCGTTATAATACTGCTAACTTTTATTTTACTTATTTTCATTTCTTAGGAACGCCATGTCACTTCAATGCGGCATTGTTGGTCTGCCCAACGTCGGTAAATCTACTTTGTTCAACGCGCTGACCAAGGCCGGTATCGCTGCAGAGAACTACCCTTTTTGCACGATTGAGCCAAACGTTGGTGTGGTCGAGGTACCTGATCCTCGCTTAACCCCCTTAGCAGAAATTGTTAAACCCGAGCGTGTTTTGCCCGCAGTGGTTGAGTTCGTTGATATTGCTGGCTTAGTCGCCGGTGCCTCCGAGGGCGAGGGCTTAGGAAACCAGTTCTTAGCTAATATTCGTGAAACCGATGCCATTGTACATGTGGTGCGTTGTTTCGAGGACGATAACGTCGTTCACGTTGCTGGTAAAGTGGATCCCATTGCCGATATCGAGGTGATCCATACAGAGCTAGCCTTGGCTGATTTGGCCAGTGCCGAGCGCGCTTTGCAACGTAACCAACGTACTGCACGCTCTGGCGATAAAGACGCGATTCGCTTATGTAATGCCCTAGAGCGCATTATTGCGGCGTTGGGCGAGGGCACTCCAGTGCGCGCCTTGGATTTTGATGAAACCGAAGTCGCTGCGATCAAACAGTTTTGCTTTATTACCGCCAAACCCGCCATGTACGTGGCTAACGTCAAAGAAGACGGCTTCGAGGACAACGCGTATCTTAAACTGGTCGAAGACTATGCCAGCAAAGAAGGCGCACCTGTGGTTGCCGTATGTGCTGCGGTTGAGGCTGAAATTGCACAGTTAGATGATGAGGACAAGGCCGTGTTCCTAGAGGATCTAGGCATGGATGAGCCCGGTCTAAACCGCGTGATTCGTGCGGGTTACAAACTGCTTGGTCTACAGACCTACTTTACTGCTGGTGTTAAAGAGGTCCGTGCTTGGACCGTTCGTGTGGGGGCAACCGCACCACAGGCGGCCGGCGTTATTCACACGGACTTTGAGCGTGGCTTTATTCGTGCACAGACCATTGCCTACGAGGATTTTATCCAGCACAAAGGCGAGCAAGGGGCCAAAGAGGCCGGAAAAATGCGTGCCGAAGGCAAAGACTACATCGTTCAAGATGGCGATGTGTTGAACTTCTTGTTCAACGTGTAATTCATGTTTTTTTCAGGCAGTGGTTTAGTACTACTGTCTGATCGTATAATGAATTACGAACTGTCATTCGCTATTTTTATTGAGGAACTACTATGAGCTTTAAAGAACTCACCGCCGGAATCAGCAAAGAAATGGCTGGCTTTGCAAAAAATCAACCCGAGGTCATGGGAAGCTTCTCTAAACTAGCTCAGTCTGCCTCTAAAGACGGCGTGCTAGATGCGAAAACCAAAGAGTTTGTTGCCTTAGGCATTGCGGTGGCAATTCGCTGTGACGCGTGCATCGGTTTTCACGTGCAGGCCTTGGTGAAATTAGGCGTCACCCGAGAGGAATTCGAAGAGGTACTCTCTACCACGGTGTACATGGGGGGTGGACCTTCTTTGATGTATGCCATGAAAGCCCGCCAAGCCTTTGACGAATTCAGCGCTTAATTGTTGTTTATAGTGGGTCGCAGTTAGACTGCAGGCCCATTTGCGGTTAATTGCTACAACGGCGTAGCCAACGCCCAAAAAGGAATGAATGCCTTTTTGGGCGTTTTTCATGGGTGCAAGCGGTCAAAGTCGCAGCCACAGTTGCCAGAATGCGTGAAGAAGCTTAAATGCCCAAACCGTTGTGTTCTATTGGTAGGAACGAGGAAGGCGCCGAGCGTTAAGGCATATTTAGTTCAACAGGAGCTTGATCCGGCCGCTGTTGAATTTGATAGCCCATCCATAAACTGCGAGCAATGCGTTGAGAAAACGCCCAGGCTCTTTGCCCCATCGCTTGGTTTGGTTGTTGTTCGCAGGTGCGTTGGAATAGTTTTAGCCACTGCTCAAATAGATCTGCGGACAATTCAGGCAGCGCAGCGTGTTTCATCATAGGCGAACCGGAAAAATCCGCTGTTTTTAAGAGCAAAGAAGACCAAAAACTGACCATGGTGCTGAGATGGGTAGGCCAGTCTTGAATGTGTCGATTAAAAATAGGTCCAAGGTTGGGGTGCTGACGAATTTCACCATAAAAGTCATCAACCAATTGAGCTATTTCGTCACGGGTGCAAAGCGGTGTATCCATAATCATCATCCTGAGTTTTATTAAAGGCGTCGACTAAGCTAACTCTATCAATTATTATCCTTTTTGGTGTTATTTCTGGTATTAACTAGGTGGTTGATTTAGGCAATATCATCTACACTAGAAGCTGTTATTTATGCGTTAAGCGGAGAAGGCAATGAGCTCTGATTTCAAAACCATTACTGATGAATTTTCAGTCGCCCCACAACTACAACCCGAAGACCTACAGGCTGCGGCGGCGGCTGGCTTCAAAAGTGTAATTATCAACCGCCCGGACTTTGAATTAGAGCCCACACAGTCCGACTCTGCTACTATGGTAGCAGCAGCTGAAAAAGCAGGTCTACAGGTTCGTTATCAGCCAGTGGTTGCTAGCCTGATTTCCCTAGAGGATGTTTTGGAATTTAAACAGCTTTATGCTGAATTGCCTAAGCCTATTTTAGCCTATTGCCGCAGTGGAGCACGCTGCGCTAATTTGTATCAGTTAGCTCAACAGCAGGATTGATTTTAATCAATGTTTAATCTGGGCGCGCTTGCCGCTTCGGATAGTACGTATTACTCTTGACCTATTCATTCACCATTGGGGCAGACTATGTTTAAAAAAATCCTTATTCCTACTGACGGTTCGGCTTTATCCGCTCAGGCTGCAAACAAAGGCGTGTCCTTTGCACGTCAGATTGGTGCCGAGATCGTGGCTTTACACGTAACACAACCCTTTGCTGCCACAGTAGGTTTCGATGGAATGGCAGCCGCCTATGCGATTACTGACGAGGACTACGAAAAAACCGCCGCTCAGCAGTCGAACAAATACATCCAAGCCGTACTAGACCGTGCTGACACAGCTGGCGTAAAAGCCACCTCACGTTCGGTTTCTAACTTTAATGTGGCTGATGCGGTAGCAAATACAGCTAGCGAAGAAGGCTGCGATCTAATCTTTATCGGTAGTCATGGCCGCAGTGGCTTGTCCCGCCTACTTTTAGGTAGTGTGACAGCAAAAGTTCTGAACTTGGCTCCTTGCGCTGTTCTGGTGTATCGCGTTAAAGACAACTAACATTTACTAGTTGCCCAAAAAACCTGCCGCCTTACAATGGGCGGCAGGTTTTTTTATTACTGAGGACGGTACTATGCTGGAAATTAAGGTGGATTTCCCCGACGCGTTAATTGATATTGATAGAAAAATAAGTATCCAGGGGGCTCCCGCCCAAGCTGATGTGCTTATCAGCTCTAAAACAGAGCGAGCAGGGCATGTGTGGCGTAGCCAGATCACGGTAAAAAGTGATGCCTCAGGCGCGGTGGATTTAGCCACGGCAACGCCTAGTGCAGGCAGCTACGAAGAGCCTAGCGCGATGGGATTACTTTATGCTCAACAAGCTGAAAATGCTTCAACCAAAGAGCTGTTTCCTAACTCGGTGCATCACGCACTGCACACTGAGCTAGAGGTCAGCTGCGAGGGCCAGACGGCTCAAACGGTTTTGACGCAACGTCTAGCGCAGGACGCGGTGCAACGTGTGGAAATTCGTGAAAATGGCTTAAAAGGCATTTTGTTTGTTCCTGCTACCAGTGCAGAGCACCCAGCCATGGTAGTGCTCAAACGTCAGGCAAGTCAGCCCTTGGATGAGTCGCACGCCGCTTTATATGCTTCGCGAGGCTATGTGACCTTGGCATTGGACTATGAGCACACCCCAGCCATTGACTCTAACGTTGAGCAGGTGGCCTATTTTGAGCAGGCTTTTGATTGGCTACGTGAAAAAGTCAGCCCTAAACACCACTTTGTGGGGCTGTGTGGTTACGAAGAGGGGGCCGAGTTGGCGGTGTTGTTAGGGGTGTTGTTGCCTAACAAGGTTTCTGCTGTCTTGGCTTGTGAACCAACCGCTGCTGTACAAAATCCGTATCCTTTGGCCGTAGAAACCATTCAGGGGCCCTTATTGTTAGCCTCTGGGCAGGACCATAGCAGCAGTGCCTATCATCAGGCCATTGGTGAGCGTTTGCAGCAGCACGGTTTTGATTATAATTTTCAGTGGTATGACTTCGAAGGTGTGGCCGCTGGGTTGCAGTTTTCGCACGTGCCGACCACACCACATGCCAACAGTGCGGCTCAGGTGCTTAAACTTGCCCAGGCGAATAAGGCCTTATGGTTTAGTATGATCGGCTTTTTACATCAGGCGGTCGCCGAGGCGGCACCGGGTAAGGCGAATGATTAAGGTGCAGTCGCCAAAAAGTCAGGATGGCTATACACACTAAATTGCTTAGAGCGGCCAAAAGCCACCAGCATTAAGTTAAGCTCATCCGCCACCTGCACGGCATAGCTGGTAGGTGCAGAGACCGCCACCAAAATAGGCACGCCTAAGGTGGCGGTTTTTTGTACCATTTCAAAACTGGCGCGACTTGATACCACCACCATGCCCTCAGACGTGTCCGTTTTTTGCTGTAGTAATTGACCAATCAGCTTATCCAGAGCGTTGTGCCGGCCTACGTCTTCACGTACAACTTGGATGGCACCGTGCTGATCCGCCCAGCCCGCGCCATGAGTGGCACCAGTAATTTGATGCAAAGGTTGTTGATCACGTAATTGATCTAAAGCCGAAAAAATGGCGTTTTGTTCATATAATGTACGTGGAGCATTAACGGGGGGCAGTTCGCGTCGCACCTCGTTCAGACTTTCTAGGCCACATAGCCCACAGCCAGTACGGCCTGCTAATTGACGTCTGCGTTGTTTAAGCTGCTGCAAGCAGGCCGAGGCAATTTCAATATCGATGCTGTAGCCACGCTGATCCTGCTCGATGTGTATGTCATACACATCCGACACGTCACGGATAATCCCCTCGGTAAAAGAAAAACCGACTGCTAAATCCTCTAGGAACGTTGGCGTGGCAAGCAATACCGCATGGCTGATGCCGTTGTATTGCAAGGCCACAGGAACCTCTGTGGCTAAGGTGTCATCTTGTTCTAGGCGCTGGGCGTCACGAGGCTGGCGCCATACGGTGCGCTGAGTTTGAGCGGGAAGTAAATCTGTCTGGGCAGCAATAAAAGAGGTGGGCATAAGGCTTATTTCAATAACAGCAAAGACCAGAGGGGATTTTTGCCTTGAGGGGTTAAATGCTTCATACTTCTAGTATAGAGTATAGCCATTTTTTATTTTTTTACCTTTGCTAGTACACGGTTTTTTTTGGTACATATGCCTTTTCTCATCAGTAGTGGGCAATGCGTTTTTTTGTCATTTGTGTAGAGATCTATGAATAAACCATCTGCTTCGCCGGAGTCACTAAACGTTAGCGCACGCACTCCTACGGTTAAACCGGTGGGTGGGACGGGGCTACTTGACCAATTACATCGACCTCTGCGCGATTTACGAATCTCCGTGACAGATCGTTGTAACTTCCGATGCACTTACTGCATGCCGCGCGAGGTGTTCAGTAGTGATCACGCCTTTTTGCCCCAGCCAGAATTACTCAGCTTCGAGGAAATCACTCGCATGGCCAGCATTGCGGTAACCATGGGCGTGCAAAAAATTCGCTTAACGGGCGGTGAACCATTACTGCGTAAACATGTAGAGAACCTCATAGAGCAACTGGCACAGTTGCGCACGCCCCAAGGGCAGCCTGTAGAGCTGGCGATGACCACCAACGCCACCTTATTAGCACAAAAGGCTCAAGCCCTAAAGACGGCAGGTTTGCATCGGGTTACTGTTAGCTTGGATGCGTTGGATAGCAGCCGTTTTAGCCAGCTTAGCGATAGCAATGTGGCGGTAGAGCGTGTGTTAGCAGGTATAGAAAAAGCCGCAGAGGTGGGCTTAGCTCCCGTTAAGGTCAATATGGTGGTGCGCAAAGGGATTAACGACGACCAAATTGTACCGATGGCGCGCTACTTCAAAGGGCGTGGTCATGCGTTGCGCTTCATTGAATACATGGATGTGGGCAATAGCAATGGCTGGAATTTGGACGAGGTCGTTACCGGCGCTGAGATCATCCAGAAATTGTCCGCTGAATTCGATATAGAGCCGGCCGCTGCGAACTACTACGGCGAGGTGGCTGATCGTTACCGCTATACCGATGGCAGTGGAGAAATCGGCATTATTACCAGTGTGTCCAATCCTTTTTGTGGCGACTGCACGCGTATGCGACTTTCTCCCGAGGGCCAGTTCTTTTTGTGTTTGTTTGCTAGTCGTGGTTACGATGTGCGCAGTTTATTGCGTAGCGAGGCCACAGACAATGAAATTGCAGCACACGTGATGGAGATTTGGCGTGGGCGCGGTGATCGTTACTCTGAATTACGCGGTTTAGGCACGGCCCCCAAAGATAAAATTGAAATGAGCTACATAGGCGGCTAATGCGCACACAGCTAACAGGCGGCATTTTAACCGGCGGCCAAGCTCGCCGATTGCAGTCACTGGGCGACATAGACAAGGGCCTGATTGAATTGGATGGGCAGCCTCTGGTGGCTCACACGGCCCATAAGCTACAGCCTTATAGCTCGCAGCCGCTTTTGATCAGTGCAAATCGTAATAAAACCGTCTATCAATCCTATGGACAGGTAATTGCCGATCCGGATTATTTAGCGGATTACCAAGGGCCTTTGGCTGGGGTGCTGGCGATGCTGACGCATTGCACCACCGACTGGCTGATGGTCTTGCCGGTAGACAGTCCTTTTATCCCTGCTGCTCTTATTCCTGAACTCTGGCAAGCGCACTTGGCCCAGCCCACTGCCACTGCTTTTTATGTACAACACGAGCGCACTTATCCTTTGTGTTTATTGGTGCATCGCCGTTGCGCGTCCAGTTTAAAAGCTTACCTTTTGGCTGGGCAACGACGCGTGCAAGGCTGGCTGGCAGAGCAAGCGGCTGTGGCTGTCGATATGCGGCATTACGCAGCAGAGGACTTCTTTAATATCAATGAGCCCATAGACGTAAAAAACGCCCGAGAGCGGGCGTTTTAAAACAGGTCTATGAACGACTGGGGCGTTTAGTGAGCCCAGTGTCTGAGATCATAATAAGCCACTACATCGCCATTTTTGATTTCTGTATTGGCGGGAATCCGAGCTAAACCGGTGGCCCAAGCCAATGAGCTGATAATGGCAGAGCCTTGTTGTTCGTGCGGAGTAAGTGCCACGGAGCCATTCGCATCGGCACGAGCTTGAACGCGGATGAATTCTTCTCTGGAACCCTTAAAGGTTTGACTGCATTCTAGCGTGCCGTAAAACACGCGAGGCATGGCGTGACGTCGACCTTGTAGAACACGGATCATGGGGGAAACCATCAAGGAAAAGACGGCAAAAGAAGACACAGGGTTACCGGGTAGGCCGACGACCGGTGTATCACCTATATGTGCCAAAGCAACGGGTTTGCCTGGTTTCATGCGCACTTTCCACAGATTCATTTCACCGCCTAGCGCTTCGATGGCTGGTTTGACCAGATCTTTGTCACCTACGGATACGCCACCCACTGTTAACACGAGATCGCACTCTTGGCACAGTGTGGTCAGCGCCTGTTGGATGTCTTCTAGGGTGTCTTTGGCGTGTAAGCTAAGATGAACGTGTGCGTTAAGCTGCTGCACCATGGCTGATAACATAGGTGCGTTGGAGTTATAAATTTGCCCCTCTTTAAGAGGCTGCCCAGGCTGAGCGAGCTCATCACCTGTAGTGAGAATCCCAATTTTAGGCATGGGGTACACGTCTACTTCGGTGACTCCCTGAGAGGCCAGCATGGCAATATGACCACTGTTTAAGGGCTTGCCCTTAAGGATGATGGTTTTACCTTGGCTCATGTCCTCGCCCTTAACACGCACGTGGTCGTGCAAAGTGGGGGTGGACTGTATAAACACCACGTCATTGTCCTCAGTGCAGTTTTCTTGCATGACGACGGTATCAGCACCTGCAGGCATCAGGCTGCCAGTAAATAAACGAATGGCATGGCCCGTTTTGAGGGCTTCGGGCACATCACCGGCATAACAACGTTGTTGTATGGGTAGGCCCTTGCCGCTTTCGAAATCGGCTAAACGGATGGCATAGCCATCCATCGCGCTGTTATCAGCAGGAGGGATGGCTATGGTAGCCAGTATGTTAGTCGCGACTACACGCCCTAACGCCTGAGCAACGGGAATGCGTTCGCTGCGAGTGGGACGTACAGCGGCTTGAATAAGTCGGTCTTGAGCGGTATCGAAATCTAACATAAGTACTCTTTATGCAGATCACTGCGTCACCAAATC
>DUNB01000028.1 GCA_012839585.1 Alcaligenaceae bacterium
AGGACGCCATCGTAATTAAATGAGCCATCGCCACCTGATGCCCCGCATAGGCACGATTCACATAGGCGGCATAATTTAACGCCTGCGATTGCATCAGCGCACCGCTGTACGTCGCCGCATCCAAGGCATGACGCTGACGTATGCTGGCGTGATTGACCTCACCCACATAAAAAAAGCGCAACAGCATCAGACTTAGCCCGAGCAAAAAAAGCAGCCCTAGGGCTAACACCTGTCCGTTTTGAGTGCTCTGAGGCATGGACGTCTCCTATTGCGCCCCCGCCTGAGCGGCGTTACCCGTGAAGCTTTGTAGGCTCTTGCTCTCTGTCTGCGACGTACTGAGGTTCGCTGCACTTTGGGCTTTTTGTGATTCAGCTGTACCGTCTTCCCCGGCAAGCTCTTTGGCCATCGCCGCCGTCTGAGATCGCACTACCTGCCCAAACAGTTGAAACACCGCAATGGCGGCAATCGCCACCAAAGCCACAATGATTACGTACTCCACCATGCCCTGACCACGCTGGTTTTTATTTTTTTTCCACATTTTGCTCTCCTAAGCCATTCATGATGGAAAACAGTATGTGGTTTTTTATGCGTGAGTCCTATTCGCAAAAATCACAACGGACAAAATCATCCTTGGAGATAGAACACAAGGGTAAAACAGAACAAAAAACTATCTTTTTAAGATTCGAAACTGGGTGAATACACTATCCTGAACGGCCCGCTCTCACTTTACTTTCATGAGCCACCCTGCGATTTTGCACCGTTGTGCTAACCATCGCTTGTATGAACAAAGCAGGCACAAAAAAAGACGCTTAAAGCGTCTTTTTTCATCCGGTCGAACCTAAACAACTGACTTGAGTGGTTTTCGATGTAGCCAAAGCCATCGTTCAATCACATGGAAGCTACAATTAAACGCAAAAAACACCCATTAACGTACCGTCACTTGAACTTGACCTAAGCCTTCGATCACAGCGCGCATCTGGTCGCCTTTTTGTACCGCACCTACCCCAGCAGGCGTACCCGTCATTAGAACGTCACCGGCTTGTAAGGTAAAAAAGCGGGATAAATAAGCAATGGATTCGGCCACATTCCAAATCAACTGTGACAAATCTCCCTGCTGACGCAACTGATCATTTACATATAGTGCAATCTGACCTTGGGTTAGTTCGCCCGTTTGGCTTTTAGGATGCACTGGACCAATTAAGGCCGATGCATCAAAGGCTTTGCCGGTTTCCCAAGGGCGCCCTTGCTTTTTAGCTGCCGCCTGCAAGTCACGTCTGGTCATATCCAAACTAATGGCATAACCGTAAATAGCGTCTACAGCCTGCTCTAAAGACAGATCCTTGCCACCTTTATCGAGCATCACAGCCAACTCCACCTCGTGGTGTAAATCGTCTGTTTGGCTAGGGTATGGCATGACACTATTA
The DNA here is from genome assembly GCA_012839585.1 of Alcaligenaceae bacterium. Classification (GTDB taxonomy): domain Bacteria; phylum Pseudomonadota; class Gammaproteobacteria; order Burkholderiales; family Burkholderiaceae_B; genus Paenalcaligenes. Next base: position 1,425 of record DUNB01000028.1, read on the forward strand.
CCGCTGTCATCCACCGCCACCAAGGCATGGGGCGGTTTACAGAAAAAGAACGGATCTTCACGCCCACTATGTCCCATTTCCTGGGCATGTTCCACATAATTACGACCAACGCAAAATATGCGTTGCACAGGAAACTGGGCATCCTGATCAACGACAGGTAAACCTGCTGGCTCAGAGGGCGTAAAGATCCATTTCATTATTTTTCTGCCTTATAACGTTCGATACTGCTGGAGATTTCAGCTTTTGCTGCATCGGCATCTGCCCAACCTTGAACTTTTACCCATTTGCCTTTTTCTAGGTCTTTGTAACGCTCAAAGAAGTGCTGAATACGGTCTAGTTCCTCTTGGGGCAAATCAGAGGGTTGGTTGATGTGACGGTAGGGAGGGTAGAGTTTGGTCACAGGTACGGCCAATACTTTGGCGTCGCCACCGGCTTCGTCTTCCATGTTTAATACGCCAACCGCACGACATTTCACTACGGCACCAACCTGGATAGGGAACGGAGACAAGACCAACACATCAACAGGGTCACCGTCTTCGGAAATCGTTTGTGGCACATAACCGTAGTTACATGGGTAGTGCATAGCGGCCAACATAAAGCGGTCAACCATTACTACACCGGTACTATCATCGATTTCATATTTAACGGGGTCGGAATTCATGGGAATTTCGACTACTACGTTAAATTCTTCAGGGGCATTATCGCCGTAACCAATCGCAGTTAAGCTCATTGTTAAGCCTTTTTATAAAGAGTAAGTTAATCTCGTGACCGATGGGATCCATCGGAAGTCATGCTGACATCCACTCCAGGAATAGGAGCCGAGTCAAAATATTGTTCGCTAGACACATCGGACTGAGCGGTTTTAGCTGCCGGCATCGCTGCCTTTTGGGGATCTGCAGTCTCAAACACGCTCCCATCTACTGCGCTAGCCGCCACAGGAAGACTATTATCCACGATGTTGGATTCTTCCGGCAAGTGACCATCAACCAGTGTTGGGTCAGCATGTAATTCTGCCGCAGGTAACAAGCGATTCGGCGGCATGATGGGCAAGGACCCGGCGGTTAGTGCTGCAATACGCCAATGGTAAATCGCCTCATCTTGACGACCCAACACATCATAAAGCTGACCTAATAAGGCATGGATTCGCAAGTCATTGCGCTCTTTCATGCTGCGCTTAAGGTAGTGTTCTGCCTGTCCCCAAAGCTGCCCAGTAATACATAAGCGTCCCAAAGCGGCCAACAAAGCAGGATCATGTGGGTATTTTTTCAACCACTCTTCGGCTTTGCTTAAGCGACGGCTGTAGAACTCTTGGGGGCAGCGCGCATAAGCACTGAGCAATTCCGGTGCGAAATGCTGTTGTATAGCAGGCTCTAAGGTCCGTGCTACCTCATCGTGCTTTTCGTGCGTCGCGAGCCATTTGGCAGCCGCCAATGCCACATTAACCAAGGTTTTTTCCTCGGTACGCAAATCACCCCAAATGGCTTTGAACTGATCTTCTTTGGCTGCCTCTATGCGCTTGGCGGCCGCATATTCGATATGGTTTAAGGCCTCATTTTTATCGATAGCACTGCGACGCAACAATAAACGAGTCAATTCATACACACGTTCGTAGTCGTCTTGTAAACGATACGCACGCAGCAATAACCGCGTCGCATGAAAGTGACGTGAGCTCGCGTCTTGTACAGGCTGTAGTAGATCGATCGCAGCCTGAGCCTGACCCTGATCCAAATACAACTCTGCCGCGGCAGTGGCATAAGCCAGTTTCAGACGTGGGTCATCGCCTGCGCTTTTTTGTACAGCCTGTAAGGACTCATCCCTACGCTGGAACTCATTTAAGTATTGAGAAGCTTGCGCTGCTGCTAAACCTGCTACCACCTGAGAGGTTTTGGATCGCGTTTTGGATTGCAGTTTGGATAGCTCTTTTTCTGCTTGCGCGTAGCGCCCTTCAAGCACATTAATCCATCCGTTTTGTAATAACCCCTGGTCACGTTTTTCTGCTCGACGCTGACGCCAGATTTTAAAACGCTCTGGGCTACCAGTTAACCAAGATAGGAGGCGTAATAAGGCGTAAAGGGCAAAAAACAAGACGATAAGCCCGATCACCCCAAAAGTGATGGAGAAACTCACGTGCCACGGAGGCGCCACGATAAGTACATTACCGCTGTGATCACGCAATACAAGTGCTAACGCGACGGCAGCAACAAAAACAATAAAAGTCCAAATCCATGTTTTCATGTCTTAGCTCACCTGTGATTGCAAAGCCCAACGTGCCTGCGTAGTAAAACTGCTGACTGAGGGAGCCTGGGCTGAAGAGGTGGTATCTGAGGCTTGGTTTTGGGTTTGTTCAGTGGATTCGGCCCTCGCCTCGGTAGATTCGGGCTTAGCCTCCGTCGCCTCTGGTGCAGTATCTGGCTCTGCATTAGAGTCCATGTTGTCTTTAGACTCTGCGGAATCGGTAGCCGATTCAGATGGTTGGGCGGCTGGTGCTACCGTCGTCGTTGCAGCCGGTTCCTCTGTTATTTTTTCAGCGCTAGGTTCTGACGTTTTTTCTTCATCGACAGGTTCTTTTGCGGTTTGCTCATCAGTCGGTTTTGACGATTTTATTACCGCCGCCTCTGGTGAGGGTTGTATCACCGCTTTGTCTTCGTCTGTCTGGTTCTGCCCCTCGAAGCCACTTTGCTCAGCCTGCTTTAGACGTTCTATAGCCGCTAAGGTATTGCTAATAGTGGGGAGTTGAATATCAATATCGGTATCAGCCAGTTTGGTTGCCAAGGCCAAAGCACGTTGGGTAACGGCTAAAGAAGGATCAAAACGCTGTTCCAACGCCTCTACAATACGGCCCATTTCTGCATCCCAGACCTTAGGCTGTTTTGTCATCAAGGCCAATTGCGCCATGGTCACGCGTAGGCTCAAGTTATCTCTGAAGCGCTCTGCTTGTTCGGCTGACATGAGCAAGGCGGCGCTATCATCCACACGACGTACGCTGACGAACTGCCCCAGGTCTTGGCGAATGGTATGCCAGCCCTTTTGCGTCAGGTCCATCGCGCTATCTAAGGTTTGCTGCCACCAAGGCCCCTCGCCCTCTAGGGGTGTTGCCTCGGTATTCTCTGGGTCCACAGGCGCGACAGGTGTAGATGGTTTAGCCTCTGGTTTTTCACCATTAATGCTGCTGTTTTTGCTGTCTGGCACATAAAGCGGGGCTTGATTGAGTAGTTCTGCTAAACGATCAAGCTGGCTGGTTACCGTGGCCACGTCTACCACTTGTGCCGCACGTAAGCGATCCAAGTCACCGTTAAGTGTTTGCAACAAAATGGCCAAGCCTTGACGGTCTGCTTGTGACAATCGAGCTTGAGCGGTTTCCAAAGACACGATGGCATTTGCTAAGCTGCCGCCAATGGCAAGCTGCTGTTGAGCCAAAACCACTAATTGTTCAACATCATTTAACAGCATTAAGTCTGAGCCCGAGTCGGTAATGACCTGAATGGCTGCGCTGATATCCCCTAGTTCCTCGCGAGTTTTAGCGAGGTCTTGGGACATGCGTTGAATTTGTTTAGCCTGATTTTGCACTAAATTTAGCGCTTGATTGGCAACTTGCTCGTTTTGTTTGGCTTGTTGCACTACTAAATTCAGCTGAGAATCATATTGCTGAGTGAGTTGACTTTGGTTTTGCTGTATATACCACAGCGCTCCACCGCCTAATAACGCCGCCGCTAATACGGTAAGCACCACAGGCCCAGTCGCCCCTTTCGATTTTTTGAGAGGTGTTGCAGTATTTGCTGGCGTTTTCACTGTAGTCTCTTCGACTTGGTTCTTCGTATCGTTTTTATCTTTCATAGTTCGATTGTAATCCGTGAAGCATTATTTGGGCATAGCTACTGACAACAAAGCGTCTAGCATAGCAGGCTGACTCGGTGCGCATAATCTAACTTGACGAGCCACTTGTTCAGGTGACCAGTGCGTTAGATCCTGTAAGCATTGAACAATTCTAGGATGAATCGCCACAAAACGACTCTGTAACCAACTTGATTCTAAACCTAACCGTACCACATTTGTATAAATGGCTTGTGTGCTTTCAGAACTACTTAGGAGGCTAACCACGTCTTGGGGTTGTTGCAATGCCTGCGCTAACTGTTCGGAAGCGGGTCCAGACCAGGTTGCAGGTACACGTTCATAAATAGCACAACGTGTCAGTTGTTTGCCCGCGCTTTCTAGTTGTTCGCTTAACCATTCCCGGCCTTGCTGCCCCCGTACCAACAACACCCGATGAAACTGATGGAGCCGAGGCTGTAACAGTTGCCAAAGCGCCTCGGAGTCCTGATAAGGATGTTGCGCCGGTGGATGGATAAGCTCAACCACCGCGTCTAAGCCTGCCTCATAAAAGGGTTGAGCACTGGCAGCCCCCACGGTCGCAATGCACTGGCCCTTAGTGAATGACACACCCGCTGAAGCCAAGAGATCCAAATAAAAAGTGGCAGCTTGTGCGCTCACAAACAGCAATAGATCATAAGGTCCCGGCAAGTGGTCTTGTGCCAAAACCGTTAAGGCGGGTCGGATGGTCAAAGCAGGTAGTTCTAAGGCGCGTATCCCTTGAGCTGTTAGCGCAGTCGCCAGCGCGTGGTTTTTGCCCTGTGGGCGCGTTAGAACTACCGTCTTCATCCCATTATTCCTCGTGAGGCACACTAAGTTTAGCGAGGATTTCTGCAGCGCCTTGCTGCAATAAATCCTGCCCCACTTGTTTACCTAACTGTTCCGCCTCAGCCGCTGGGCCACGCAATTCAGCTCGATAAACCACCGACGCATCGGGCTCTGCTACCAAAGCACGCACCCAAAGCTGGTCGCCTTCGAGTTCAGCATAGGCGGCTAACGGCACCTGGCAAGAACCACCTAGCACTCGTGTCACAGCACGTTCGGCTTCGGCTCTGTAGGTGGAGTCTTGGCAAGCTAAGGGAGCCAACCATTTTTTAAGATCATCGCGCGTTTCGTGGATCTCGATCCCCAACGCCCCTTGTCCTGCAGAAGGCAAACTGTCTTCTATAGCGATAGAAGAACGAATACGATCCGATAAATCCAAACGCTTTAGGCCAGCGGTAGCCAAAATAATGGCGTCGTATTCCCCGGCGTCTAGTTTGCCTAAACGGGTGTCTAAATTACCGCGTAATGGCTTAATCGTTAGATGTGGGAAGCGTTCACGCAGCTGCGACTCACGGCGTAAGCTAGAGGTGCCAACTACTGCGCCTGCAGGCAAATCGTTGAGTGATTCGTAGTGGTTCGACACAAAGGCATCGCGCGGATCGTCACGCTCCATAATCACAGGCAAAGCAAAGGGCGCCGGCACATCATAAGGCACGTCTTTTAGGGAGTGCACTGCCAAGTCGGCTCGTCCGTCTAATAAAGCCGTTTCAAGCTCTTTGATAAATAAGCCCTTGCCACCAATTTTGGAGAGGCTGCGATCAAGAATGCGGTCGCCTTTGGTGCTCATACTCAGCAGCTCTACCTCACACTCGGGATATAAGTTCTGCAATAACGCACGCACATGCTCCGCCTGCCACAAGGCCAGACGGCTGGCTCGCGTCGCGATCACTAATTTCTTTGGTGTAGACATACTAACCTGCAAAATAACGTGCAATGGCTGCACCGATTAAACCTAAAACGGCCAAGATAGCTAAGCCTTGTAATAGAGACAGGCCCGATTCAGCCTTTTTGTCGTTCTTATCTGGAGAACTCATATTCATTCCTTTTACCCAAATGGGTTGATCAACTTGTACTAAGTATAAAACGATTGGCCTTAAAACCCTACCTTCGCCGCAAAGTCCACGCTGCAAAATGAGGCGGCTCTCTATATAAGATCGCCTTAACGCCGCGCTCCTGGGCCAGAGAAAGGGATTCTCTTGACATCCTCCTCGCCCTGAACGACAAGACTTTCCGCGCATTTTGGCAAAAAAGCCCGCAATGATGCGGGCTTTAGAGGGAGGGCCACTAAACTATAAATCGTGTGGATTATTCCCACTCAATCGTTGCAGGCGGTTTACTGGACACATCGTAAGTCACACGGTTAATGCCACGCACTTCGTTGATGATGCGACCGGACACCCGTTTGAGTAGGGAGTAAGGCAATTCTGCCCAGTCTGCGGTCATAAAGTCCGAGGTTTCCACTGCACGCAGGGCCACCACATATTCGTAGGTGCGCGCATCGCCCATCACCCCTACACTTTTCACAGGTAAGAACACAGTGAAGGCTTGGGAAGTGAGGTCATACCAGTTTTTACCGGTTTCGGCATCCACCGTTTTGCGTAGCTCTTCGATGAAAATCGCATCTGCTTGACGTAATAGGTCCGCGTACTCTTTTTTCACCTCGCCCAAAATACGTACCCCTAAGCCTGGGCCTGGGAAGGGATGGCGATACACCATATCAGCGGGCAGACCAAGCGCCACACCTAGTTTACGTACCTCGTCTTTGAACAATTCACGTAAAGGCTCTAGCAGTTTTAGATTGAGCGTTTCGGGTAGACCACCTACGTTGTGGTGAGATTTAATACCCGTAGCTTTGCCGGACTTAGCGGCTGCCGATTCGATCACATCAGGGTAAATGGTGCCTTGAGCTAACCATTTCGCATTGGATTGCTTGCTGGCTTCGGCTTGGAAAATCTCAACGAATTCTTTACCGATGATTTTACGTTTGGCTTCAGGATCCGTCACACCGGCTAGTTTGCCCATGAACTGTTCCGAGGCATCCACATGAATGATATTCATGCCGAAATGTTGAGCAAAGGTTTCCATGACCTGTTTGCCTTCGTTCAAACGCAGCAAGCCGTGATCCACAAACACACACGTTAGCTGATCACCAATCGCGCGATGGATTAAAGCTGCTGCCACCGAAGAGTCCACGCCACCGGATAGACCTAAGATCACCTGATCAGAGCCCACTTGCTCACGAATGTTTGCAATGGCTTCTTCTACGTAATCTGGCATGTTCCAGTCGCCAGAGCAACCACAAATATCACGCACAAAGCGTGTAAAGATCGCGGCACCTTGTTTAGTGTGGGTGACCTCTGGGTGGAACTGTACACCGTAAAAGCGGCGTGTTTCATCCGCCATACCGGCAATAGCACACGAAGGCGTAGACGCCATGAGCTTAAAGCCTTCGGGCAAAGCCGTAACTTTATCACCATGAGACATCCAGACTTTTAGCATGCCATGGCCTTCGTCAGTGACGAAGTCTTGAATGTCTGTCAGCAATTTAGTGTGACCATGCGCACGCACCTCGGCGTAGCCAAACTCGCGCTGCTCTGCTTGTTCGGTTTTGCCACCTAAATGCAAGGCCATCGCCTGCATACCGTAACAAATACCGAGTACAGGCACACCCGCATCAAAAACGGCTGCGGGGACTTTCAGGGCATCCTCTGCATAAACCGAAGCATGGCTACCGGACAGAATAATCCCGTGTAAATTAGACTGGGAGCGAATGAACTCATCGCTAACATCGCCAGGGTGAATTTCGCAATAAGCGCCCGCTTCGCGTACACGACGAGCAATTAATTGGGTGACTTGTGAGCCGTAATCAAGAATAAGGATGCGTTGGTGCATGATAATTTTGTATAGAGAGAAGACAATCGGCCAAGCCGCATGAGTGCAGCCTGGCCGATTAAAGCATTAAGTGCAAAACGAAACGCGTTTAGTCAGCCCGGTAGTTAGGGGCTTCTTTGGTGATTTGTACATCATGTACATGTGACTCGCGTACGCCTGCAGCCGTAATTTCAACAAACTCTGCTTTTTCATGGAGGTCAGCAATAGTAGCAGCGCCACAATAGCCCATGGAAGCACGAATACCACCAACTAATTGGTAAATAATGGCCAACACGGTGCCTTTGTAAGGGACTCGACCTTCGATGCCCTCTGGGACCAGTTTGTCCGCGTTGCTACCGGCTTCTTGGAAGTAACGGTCAGCGGAGCCTTCGACCATGGCGCCCAAGCTACCCATACCGCGGTAGGACTTGTAAGAACGACCTTGGTAAAGCACTATTTCGCCAGGAGCCTCTTCGGTACCGGCAAACATGCCGCCCATCATACAAGCAGAAGCCCCAGCAGCTAAGGCTTTGGAGACGTCGCCAGAGAAGCGAATACCACCATCAGCAATCAATGGTACGCCTGTGCCTTGTAAGGCCTCGGCCACATCAGAAATCGCGGTGACTTGTGGTACACCTACGCCCGCTACGACACGAGTTGTACAAATCGAGCCTGGACCAATACCGACCTTTACACCATCCGCACCGGCTTCGACCAAAGCCAGAGCCGCTGCGGCAGTCGCGATGTTGCCACCAATCACTTGGATATGTGGGTAGTTTTGTTTTACCCAACGTACACGATCGATCACACCTTTAGAGTGACCATGGGCGGTATCCACAATAATGGCGTCTACGCCTGCTTTGGAAAGCAAGTCCACGCGCATTTCGGTATCACCACCCACCCCTACGGCCGCAGCCACACGTAACTGACCATGTTGGTCTTTACATGCATAAGGGTGTTCTGTGTTTTTAACGATATCTTTAACCGTCGCTAGACCACGCAACTCGAAGTTGTCGTTTACGATCAACACGCGCTCTAGGCGGTGTTTGTGCATCAGTGCCTGAGCTTGTTCTAGAGTGGCGCCCTCGGGCATGGTCACTAGACGTTCTTGGGTGGTCATGACCTCGCTGATCGCTAAGTCTAGACGATCTTCGAAGCGCAAATCGCGGTTGGTGACGATACCCACTAATTTACCGTTTTCAACTACGGGCAAACCGGAAAAACCGTTTTCCTTTTGTAGTTGAATCGCATCGCGTACTGTCATGGTAGGCGTTACGGTAATAGGATCAATCACAATGCCGAACTCGTGACGTTTAACACGAGCGACTTCGCGAGCTTGTTGTTCTGCGGAAAGATTTTTATGAATCACACCGATACCGCCTTCTTGGGCCATCGCAATGGCCAAGCGGGCTTCGGTGACGGTATCCATGGCAGCAGAGACCAATGGAATGTTTAATTTGATATCACGCGTAAACTGCGCGGTGAGGTCGGTGTCGCGTGGTAGCACCTGCGAGTAAGCCGGTACCAACAACACATCATCGAATGTTAGAGCTTTTTTGATAAGACGCATGTCTTTATATCCCGTCCAAAACCTGATTATACGCTGAAGTTTTTAACCTAACCAGACCCGTGCGTTGTAGAACAGACGCATCCAAGGGGTTAGACCACCATTAGCGGCATCATCACCGCCTGTATCAGCACTGCCCCAACGCTTAGGAGCCCATGAGAGCTGTACGTTACGAATGACTCGCTCTGGATGCGGCATCATGATCGTAAAGCGTCCATCCTCTGTGGTGACGCCTGCAATTCCTTGTGGGCTACCATTTGGGTTAAAGGGGTATTGCTGTGTGCGCTGACCGCGGTTATCGGTGTAATGCAATACCGATTTCACCTGCGCTGCGTTCCCTTGCACCTCGAAATTGGCATAGCCTTCGCCATGAGATACCACGATAGGCAAACGTGAGCCTGCCATGCCTTGTAGGAAGATAGAGGGCGAGTCCGCAACCTCTACGGAGGCTAAGCGTGCCTCGTATTTCATGGATTGGTTGGTGGTAAAGGTTGGCCAGTGTTCCGCCCCCGGAATCATCGGTGCCAAAGCTGCCATCATTTGGCAACCATTACAGACGCCCAAGGCAAAGGTATCTGTGCGCTGGAAGAACTCGGCGAATTGTTCGTTAAGCATCGCGTTAAAGCGAATCGTACGAGCCCAGCCTTGGCCAGCACCCAACACATCACCATAACTAAAGCCACCGGCGGCAACCAAACCTTTTAGATCGGATAGATCACGACGACCGCTTAACAAATCCGTCATCGGCAAGTCAATGACCTCGAAGCCGGCCTGATCAAACGCCCACGCCATCTCTAGCTGACTGTTGCTGCCTTGTTCGCGCATCACGGCCAATTTAGGGCGTGCACCAACGTTAATGAAGGAGGCAGCGATGTTTTCCTGCGGGTTGTATACCACCTGTGCGTTAAGACCAGGGTCTTTCACATCATCCCATAAAGCGTATTCTGCATCAGCGCTGGCGGGGTTATCGCGCAACGACATCATTTGATGCGTCATGGAAGACCAGGCTTTGCCTAGTTCGACACGGGACACCTGGTAGATACAACCGCCATCACGATACACCTCGATGGTATCAGTGGTGTTGGGTTTACCAATCACATGCGAACAAGCCGAAAGACCGGCTTCACGCAATTGTTGCAAGACCGCATCACGTTGATCAGCTGGAACTTGGATGACGGCACCGGCCTCTTCGTTAAAGAGCGCTTTTAAAGTGAGCTCATCACGCTGTACAGCCACCTGTTCGGCACGAATTTTGAAGTCGCCCCAATCTGCTGCATGAGGATCAATGGTGAGCATATCGATGTTTAAAGACACACCGGTATGTGCAGCAAATGCCATCTCGGCGACCGTAGCAAATAGACCACCGTCCGACTTGTCATGATAAGCCCAAACCAAATCCTGATCGGCCAAACGACGCAATGTGGTAGCAAAGGCCTTTAGCAACGGCGCATTGTTAAAATCTGGGGTTTCATGACCGACCTGATTAAAGGCATGGCATAACACGGAACCTGCCATGCGTTGTTTGCCTTCGGCCAAGTCAATGAAGATCAAAGCACTTTCGGCGTCAGTGCGTAGTTCTGGGGTTAAGGTTTTGCGTACGTCCTCGACCTGAGCAAACGCCGTGACGACTAAGGAGACAGGCGCAATCACATCACGGTCTTCGCCGTCTTCTGTTTTCCATGCCGTACGCATAGACAAGGAGTCTTTACCTACAGGAATGGATAAGCCGAGTTCCTGACACCACTGGCTTACCGCGGTCACGGTATCAAACAAGGCGGCATCCTGTCCGTCCACACCACACGCGGCCATCCAGTTTGCGGAAAGTTTAACGTCATCAAAACTGCGCACATCACTGGCGAGCAAGTTGGTAATGGACTCGGTCACCGCCATGCGACCGGATGCTGGTGCATCAAAGATCGCAATAGGACTACGCTCACCCATCGCCATAGACTCACCACGAACCTGTTCGTAATCGGCCAAGGTCACCGCACAATCCGCTACTGGAATCTGCCAAGGACCTACCAATTGGTCACGGCTACACAAACCACCTACGGAACGATCACCGATGGTAATCAAGAAATTTTTGTTTGCAACAGTAGGGTGACGCATCACGCGCTGTACGGCTTCGCTTAATTCGATAGCCGGCAAGTCCAGCTCGCCTTTGATTGGCTCGGCACGTTTGACATCGCGCAAAGTGCGGGGCGCCTTACCTAGAATGACCTCTAGCGGCATATCCACTGGCGCAGGTGTTTGCGCATCGGCTTTGGCCTCGGCGTATCCAGGGATGCCCTCGCCCAAGGTCACGCGCAATTGGCGCTCCTCGGTGGCTACCCCAACCACAGCCCATAAACAGCGTTCACGTTCCGCAATGGCTTTAAAGCGCTCTAGGTCTTTGGGTTCAATCGCCAACACATAACGCTCTTGAGATTCGTTACACCAGATTTCAGCAGGTGAAAGACCAGATTCCTCGAGGGGCACGTGGGTTAAATCAAAGATTGCACCGCGCTTTGCATCATTTACTAATTCTGGGAAAGCGTTAGACAATCCCCCTGCACCCACATCATGGATAGCAATAATGGGGTTGTTATCACCCTGCTGCCAACAACGGTCAATCACCTCTTGGGCGCGACGCTGCATCTCTGGGTTACCGCGCTGAACCGAGTCAAAGTCCAGCTCTGCCAAGTTCATCCCTGAGGTCATGCTAGAGGCTGCACCGCCCCCCATACCGATACGCATACCGGGGCCACCGAGTTGAATCAGCAACGCGCCTACAGGTAACGGATCTTTATGGGTGAGACGATCATCAATCGCCCCTAAACCCCCAGCGATCATGATGGGTTTGTGGTAACCCCAATGAATCCCGCCAATGGTTTGCTCAAAGCTACGCATATAGCCTAACAAGTTGGCACGACCAAATTCGTTATTAAAGGCAGCACCACCTAAGGGACCTTCGGTCATGATGTCTAAGGCGGTAGCAATACGCTCTGGGAAACCATGCGAATCTTTTTCCCACGGTTCTTCTTGGTTAGGCAGGTGTAAGTGAGAAACGGTGTAGCCTGTGAGACCCGCTTTAGGACGGGATCCACGACCGGTGGCGCCCTCATCACGGATCTCGCCACCAGAACCTGTACCGGCACCTGGGTGCGGCGCAATAGCAGTTGGGTGGTTATGTGTCTCTACTTTCATGAGCGTATGCATGGTGGCTTCGTAGGACTGATAGCTGCCTTTAGCAGCAGAGTCCGGCAAGCTCGCATGGAATACCTTTGCTTTGCCACCTTGCATAATGGCCGAGTTATCGGCGTACGCCACAATGGTTTTACGTGGCTGCGCGGCATGGGTTTCACGAATCATGCCAAACAAGGTTTTGTCTTGAGCCTCGCCGTCAATGACCCATTGCGCATTAAAAATTTTATGTCGGCAGTGCTCGCTGTTGGCTTGCGCAAACATGAGCAACTCCACATCGTGTGGATTACGCCCCAGTTGGGTAAAGGCGTTAAAGAGGTACTCCACCTCGTCTTCGGATAGAGCCAAGCCCATGCTTTGGTTGGCTTCTACCAACGCTTGTTCTCCTTGGCCAAGCACATCAACGGATTGCATGGCTTTGGGAGGGAGCTCTTGGAACAAGGGCTGACCATCAAACGTCTGGTCCACCACGCTTTCTGTCATACGATCATGCAGCTGTGCCGCGATGAGCTGTAGCTGAGAGGCGTCTAGGGATTTTGCGCCCAGCAAACCACGGCTAGGATCGATGACATAGCGAACACCACGTTCGATACGGCGTACCTGAGTCAAACCACAGTTATGCGCAATATCTGTGGCTTTACTGGCCCATGGGGATACCGTTCCCAAGCGAGGAATGACACGTAGAACGAGCTGGTCTTTAGTTTGAGAGCTTAAGTCGTAGGCAGGCAGCCCGTCATCAAGCAAAGCCACTAGTTGCTGGTGTTGCTCGGGGGATAAACCACCTTCGACAGTCCACACATAGTATTCGTAATACCCCGTAATACCCTGTACAGGAAGGTTAAGAGACTGAAAGCGGTTCAGAAGACGCTCGCTTTGGAAAGCGGGCAAGGCAGAAGAGCCTGAGAAATAGAGAATGGAGGACACGATGTGAGCCAATGCAAAAGTATTATCAATGCACGCTATTTTAACCACAAACCAAACAAATAGGGGTTATTACGCAGTGCGGAATGGTTTTTTTTCACGCTTTCCAAAAGAAGCTAAAAAACGTGAGAACAATGTAAATCATTTAGTCGTCGTGACTTAGGTCTGTCACCGTATCGGGGTAGGAAACCTCAAGAATATCAAGTTCTTGTACGCCTCCAGGTGTACGCAGCGTCACCACGTCGCCCTCTTCGGCTTTGAGTAGGGCGCGCGCCACAGGCGAAATCCAACTGATTTTGCCTTCTAGGGGCTCGGCCTCGTCCACCCCCACAATGGTGACGGTGAACTCTTGACCGTCTTGATCGGCATAGGTCACCGTTGCCCCAAAAAACACACGGTCTTTGGTGGGTTGCAAAGCGGGATCGACCACCTCGGCAATTTCCAATCGTTTCGTTAAAAAACGAATACGACGGTCAATTTCTCGTAAGCGCTTTTTGCCGTAGATATAATCCCCGTTTTCGGAGCGATCACCGTTGGAAGCGGCCCACGACACCACCTGCACCACCTCAGGTCGCTCTGTTTTTACTAGATGCCTTAGCTCTGCCCGTAAAGCTTTATAACCGTAGACCGTTAAATAATTTTTAGTTCCAGCTGGAAGCGCAACCGCCTCGGGCACCAAGTCTTCGTCTAAACCGTCGTTGTCTTCTTTTACAAAGGCTTTACTCATAACACACCCATCAATCTAAACCCAACGTTGCCAAACAGGACGCAGATCTTTGGGCAGCGGAGGTAAGCTTCCCAAGTCAAAACGCCCTTCTTCGGGGCCATGAAAGTCCGAGCCACACGACGCCTCAAAATCATAACGCTTGGCAATGTGCGCGTATTCCAAGCATTGAGCCGGCGAGTGGCTTCCTGTAATCACCTCTATGCCCTGCCCGCCCATGTCTTTAAAGCTGTCGAACAATAGGTCAAACTGCAATTCATTAAAACTATAACGACCTGGGTGCGCGATCACCGCGACCCCCCCTGCATTGCGAATCCACGCAATGGCATTTTCTAATGTGGTCCACTGCATAGGCACATGGGCCGGGCCATTGTCACCTAAATAGCGTTCAAACACCTCTTTCATGGAGGCACAATGACCTCGATCAATCAAAAAGCGCGCAAAGTGCGTACGCGACACCATCTCTGGATTCGCAGCAAAAGGCAGAGCTCCTTCGAACGCCCCCTCAATGCCCAATTTCGCCAACGCCGCCGCTATTTTCTGTGCACGCTTTACACGCCCAGAACGCACTTGACTCAAGGAGTCGATAAGCTCTGGTTGTTGATAATCGATGCCTAAGCCAACAATATGTACCGTTTTATTGAGCCACGTGACCGAAATTTCCACCCCAGGAACAAATGACATGCCAAGCTCTGTTGCCGTCTGCTCTGCCATGGCCAGCCCACCTACCTCATCATGGTCGGTGAGTGCCCATAAGGACACACCATTCGCGTGAGCACGCTGAGCGACTTGTTTAGGACTTAACACCCCATCAGAGACCGTTGAGTGACAATGCAGGTCTACATTCATAAATTATTCTCTTAGCAAAAATTGTTTAAGCACAGCAATTTGATCGGCCTGCATAAAGGTGGGGGCGTGTCCCACTCCTTTCACCTCGTAGAGCTCGGCCAATGGCTGCCGTTGTAGCATTTGCTGTACCGTGTCTTTGGTCAGCAAATCCGATGTTTCGCCGTGCACGATCAGTGTTTCAGCAGGTAGGCTTTCAAAGGCCCGCCACAACATCTGTTGTGCGGCCTGAACCAGTGCCTCGGACTCTGCGGCCTTTTCCTCTAAAAATTGCATTTTAAACGGCGTGGCGATAGCCAGATCGTAGGCTAAAGACCAGACACCCTCGTCCTCGGTAAAGACATAGCGAGCTAAGTGTTCCCACTGCTCTTGGCTATGCGGACCAAAGCTGCCCCATTGTTTTTTCGCATGCGCCACCACTTGCTCAAACGAGTCAAAGGTGTAGGATTCGCCGAGATAGTTACCTATACGCGCTAAACCTGCCGCACTGATTGCTGGCCCCACATCGTTGAGCACTAAGCGTCTAAAAGGAACCGCATCATAGGCATGCAGTGGGTTGTAGGCGCGCCACGATTGCAAATATTGGGCCTTAGAAAGGGCTCCGGCCACCCCTAAGCCTATCAGCCCCCCCATCGAGGTGCCAACCCAATCTAAAACCGTGGGTTGCAGACGCGCAATGAGTGTAAATAGATCTGCCACATACTGCGGCACAATATAGTGGTCTGGATTGGCCAAATAATCTGAGCGCCCTCTACCCACTATATCTGGGCAGACCACGCGATATTCGGCACTAAGCGCCTGAGCAAGCGCATCAAAGTCACGGCCGCTACGAGTTAAGCCGTGCACACACAGCAACACCTTTTTGTTAGCTGGGTCGCCCCACTCCCAATAGGCCATACGGTGCACCCCGGACGGGCTTGCACACACTACGTAGTCCAAACGCGGACTGGATTGAACGCCAAAGGTTGACCCCATTGCAAGCTCCTTTAATCATAGGCAGCAGGAGCTATCATTGTAACGCACAAGTGGGGCCTCAGCCCCACTGCGCTAGAACTTAGATTTTAATCCTATGTCATCAAATACAACTGGGGCGACTCTAAGATACGGCGTACATCTTGAATAAATTCAGCCGCATGCAAGCCATCTACAAAGCGGTGATCAAAGGAGGAAGACAAATTCATCATGGTACGAATTTGAATTTCACCCTCTATGACCACGGGTTGTTGCACCTGACGATTCACCCCAATAATAGCGACCTCGGGCGCATTAATAATAGGCGTAACCACAATTCCCCCCATCGCCCCCAAACTACTGAGCGTAATGGTGGATTTTGCAGTTAAGGAGCCGGTGCCTTGCCGTGCGTGCTCTGCCAACTCACGGATTTGATCTGCCATACGCCATAAGGAAAGCTGCTGCGCATTTTCCAACACGGGCACCATCAACCCTTGATCGGTCTGGGTCGCAATGGCCACGTGCACGTCCTCGTACTGCTCCAAGGTGTTCTGCTCGGCGTTATACCGAGAATTAATGGCAGGATGCCACGTTAGGGCTAAACACAGGGCGCGCACCAAAAAAGGCAATAGCGTTAAGCGCCCCCGACTTTCCGCCCACTGCGCATTTAGTTGTTTGCGCCATTGTTCGACCTCCGTCACATCAATGGCCTCTACATAACTAAAATGCGGAATGGTTTGCGCGGATTCCTGCATTTTTTTGGCAATCTGACGTCGCACCCCAATCACTGGAATGGACTGTACGCCGCCGGCCGACCTCACCGTGCTCGAACCACCTTGCAGGTGTTGATCCAAATCGGCATGATGCAAATGCGTTTTACCTAACTGATTGGCCAGTTGGTTTAGATCAATGGATAAGTCTGCCGCCCGTTTGCGTACTGCCGGCGAAGCCTGTACTTTTTGTAGCAAACGTTGATGTGGCGTGCTGGCCAGCGCCGCAACAGGGGCGGTACTGATCGGCATTGAATCCGGTTTTGCCGTCGGTGCCTTATCCATTTTTACAGGCTCTGGATCCGTCGCTGCCTTAGTCGCCACTGTTTTTTCCCCAGCAGGCGTTGAATCCGTAATGCGTTGTGAGACCTCTGACTTTTCAGTGGCTGACTCAGTCGCTGTAGATTGAGATTGGGACGCTGACGATGATTGAGACTCTGGTTTAGACTGAGATGCAGCGACGTTATCAGACCCCCCTGTTTCTAGGCGAATTAGAATCAAGTCCGCCCCCACCGCCAAGACGTCCCCGGCCTTGCCACCTAGCGTGGCCACGGTACCGCTGACGGGTGAAGTGATGTCCACAGACACTTTTTCTGTCATCACGCTGGCGACCTGTTGATCTTCGTGGACACGATCGCCCTCGTTCACAAACCACTCGACTAACTCTACCTCGGTAATCCCTTCACCAATGTCGGGGATCTTAATACTGTAATTGGACATGGCTATAGGTCCTTCATGACTTGTTGATAAGCAGCAATCACGCGTTGTGGGCCTGGGAAATAATCCCACTCGTGAGCATGAGGATAAGGAGTATCCCACCCGGTAATGCGCGTCACAGGCGCCTCAAGCGCATAAAAACAATGCTCCTGAACCAAAGCAGAGAGCTCGGCGCCAAAACCGGAAGTGCGAGTGGCCTCGTGCAAAATCACACAACGACCTGTTTTTTGTACTGACTGCACAATGGTCTCTATATCCACCGGCCAAATCGTACGTAAATCGATGACTTCGGCATCGATACCCGAATCCTGCGCCGCAGCCAAGGCCACGTGCACCATCGTGCCATAGGCCAACACCGTCACCTCTGCGCCTTCGCGTCGAATGGCCGCTTTATCCAAGGGAGTGGTGTAATAGCCGTCTGGCACCTGTGCTAAATCATGATCACGCCATGACTGCAAAGCCCTATCGTAATAGCCATCAAAAGGGCCGTTATATAAGCGTTTAGGTTCCAGGAAAATCACCGGATCCGGCGACTCGATCGAGGCAATGAGTAGGCCTTTGGCCTCGATCGGGTTCGATGGCATCACCGTACGCAACCCTGCAATATGCGTAAAAATGGCCTCGGGACTCTGGCTGTGTGTTTGACCACCATAAATCCCCCCACCCACAGGCATACGTATGGTGACCGGAGCCGTAAAGTCATTAGCAGACCGGTAGCGAATACGGGAAAGCTCTGACACGATCTGATCCATCGCTGGGTAAAAATAATCCCCGAACTGGATCTCTACCACGGGGCGCAAACCATAGGCGGCCATCCCAATGGCGGTTCCCACTATGCCACTTTCGGAAATAGGGGCATCAAAAACCCGTTGGGAGCCGTATTTTTTTTGTAGCCCCTCGGTGGCCCTAAACACCCCACCAAAATACCCCACGTCCTGACCATAAATCACGGTATTGCTGTCATGTTCAAGCATGACGTCTAAAGCCGAACGAATGGCTTGCAACATGCTTAACGCCTGAGTGGTCATAGCGTCTCCTTGAATTGTTGCTCTTGTTGAAGCAAGTGCCATGGTTTTTCAAAATACACATCATCAAACATGGCATGAGCATGTTGTCTATGGGCTTGCTCCATGGAGCCGCCAATGGACTCGGCCTTTTTCTGAGCATCCAACACTTGTTGTTCTATATGGGCTTGATATTCAACCTGTTCGGACTCTGTCCAATGCCCTTGTTGGATTAGGTATGTTTTTAGGCGCTGTATGGGGCACCCCAGAGGGAAATGTTGCCACTCATCATTCGGTCTGTATTTGCTCGGGTCATCGGAGCTCGAGTGCGGACCTGCTCTGTAGGTCACCCATTCAATTAAGGTAGGGCCGCCGTTGTGGCGCGCTCGCTCTGCTGCCCAAGCGGAGACAGATAAACACGCCAGAAAATCGTTACCATCTACCCGTAACGCTGCCACCCCTGTGCCGGCACCACGTGCCGCAAAGGTATTGCCCGCCCCACCCGCAATCGCCTGAAACGTAGAAATGGCCCACTGATTATTGACCACATTCAAAATCACAGGCGCGTTGTAGACCTGAGCAAAAGTTAAAGCAGTTTGAAAATCGCCCTCGGCAGTGGCGCCATCCCCAATCCAAGAAGAGGCAATTTTGGTATCACCTTTGATGGCCGAGGCCATCGCCCACCCCACCCCAATTAAAAAGCGAGTGGCTAGGTTCCCAGAGATTGAGTAGAAACCCAGGTCTTTGTAAGAATACAAAGCGGGTAACTGCCGACCTTTTAAGGGGTCACAACTGTTGGAGTAAAGCTGACACATCAAGTCAGAAATAGGCATGTCTTGCGCCAGCAAAATACCTAATTGTCGGTACGAGGGAAACTGCATATCCCCTTTTTGCAGCATCATGGTTTGCGCTGTACTGATGGCCTCCTCGCCATAAGACTGAATATAAAAGGTGAGCTTTTTTTGTCGTTGCGCATGAAACATACGCGCATCAAAGGCGCGTATTAGCATCATGGTTTTGAGCCCTTTTAGTAAGAGCTCAGGATCTGTATGCGTGGCCCAAGGGCCTTGGGCTTGGCCCTGGTCATCTAAGACACGAATCAACCCCTGCGACAAGGGCAGTAAGTCCTCTACGGGAGCAAAAGGATCAGGTCTGGGCGCAGCGCCTGCGGGCTGCAAGCGCAAATACGAGAAGTCGCTAGGCGTGCCGGGACGAGCAGGAGGCTCTGGCACCTGTAGCCGTAATGGTGTTTGTCTCATGGTTACCTCGTGAAAAATCTTGTGGAAATTTCAGCTGAATTTATTTGTTTTATATTGCGCCTTATGGGCTTTATTCCACTTTAACGCGCTTCGGAAAATATGCAATCTACAAGCCCCTAGTAATTACCCTTGTCGGCATGCCAGCCCACGGGGTTTTGCCAATACCTACCCTGTTGCTGCCTAACCGTATCGTAGTGCAGTGCGGTTTCTGTTGAGCGCACTACCACCGCCCCCAGTAAATCCGTACGCAAGAACTGAGCCCCTGCCTGCTGCCAGCGCTGCTCAACCTCTGGATGTGGATGTCCAAATCGACTCCACCAACCCACTTGTGCAATCGCGAGCGTGGCTTGCATGTGCGCTACCCACTCTGGACCCGAAGAGGTTTTGGAACCGTGGTGTCCTACGACGACAACATCGTGTGCCCCCAAGCCGGTTTCTACTAGTTTTTTCTCCTCGGCAACGCCTACATCCCCAGTCAACAAAGCTCGATGGTATTGACCTATGATCTGTAACACACAGCTCTGTGCATTTTTGTCTTTGTTTTTCGTGTCACCATAGAGGGTGGCGCTAGGCCATACAAATGCAAACTGCACCCCATCTACCTGCCAACGATGACCGCGCTCACACGGACTTTGCGCCTGGGGCAAAGGGGGCAGCGCCGTGTTTGTGTTCAGCAAACGTGCCTCACGCTGTAGATGGCTTTCTAGCGGAAAAGAACTAAACGACTGCCGCACTGGAAAAAACCGCAATAAGCTGCTCGCCCCACCGACGTGATCTAAATCCGCATGAGACAACACCAATACATCAATGTGCGTTTTGCCTAAACTGCGCAAATAAGGCATGAGCGTACGTTCGCCTTCATCACTTTGTGGCCCTCTGCGTACCCCCGTATCAAACACCAAGGTTTGCTGAGCCGTTTCCACAATGATGGCACTACCTTGTCCTACATCTACCGCATGTAAACGCCACTGCCCAGGCCCCAAGACCGGCTCTCGCCAACACAGAGCTGGCAACACCAAAATCCAGCCCAAATAGGCAAAAGGTAAGGCTCTGGGCAATAAAGCCACTCCCATGCCTACAAAACCTAAGCCCAATACCCAAGCAGGAGCTCGGGCCGCCGGCAAACTCGCTAAAGGGTGCTCGCCTAACCAAACGGTTAACCACATATTGAGCTCTAACAAGCCATGACAGGCCCACAGCACCCACTGCGTTAACCAGTCCAAGGGCGACAAGCTCAGCAGTGCAAACAACAAAGCCAGCGGTGTGATCAATAGACCAATCAACGGGATCGCATAAGCATTGGACAAAGGCGAAACCAACGAAATTTCAAAAAACAAAAAGGCCAATGGAGGCAGCAAGGCAACCGTAATCACGATTTGCCAAACGGCCGCCAAACGCCATTGCGCCCAATAGTTCTGCCAACGACTACGACCTCCTTGCCATAGCGTATGGCCGGACCATTGCGAACACACCACTAAAACATAAACCGCACCAAAAGAAAGCCAAAAACCACTGGCTAAAATGGCCCAGGGATCAAACAGCAACACCACCACAACGGCCACCGCAATAATTTGCGTAATGGACACGGGCAAACGCCACAATAAGGTGGTCACGGTAACCCCAAACATGATGAAGGTACGACGCGCCGGCACTTCCCAACCTGCCGTTAAGCTATACAGTCCGGCGATGATTAACGCCAAGCATCCGGCCGCAATCGCCGCCGGCACGTATTCGGTCACTGCATGACCTGCCACCCGAATGCGGCGCCACAACCAGGAAAAACACAACGCACTCATCGCCGCTAATAAGGTCACATGGCTGCCACTAATAGACACCAAATGCGTGAGCCCTGTGCGATTAAACACCTGCCAATCGGGAGGGCTAATACTGGCCTGATCCCCTATCGATAGCGCCAAGATCACCCCACCCCAGCGCAGGTTTTGCACATACGGCAGCATGGCCTCCCGTAAGCGGTGGCGCCATTGATTAGCCGCCACATTCACACTCCATCGTTGGGGGCGGTGGCTCAGTAACTCAGGCGTGCCACGAATACTTCCTGTCGCTCGCACCCCTTGAGCAAACACATAGCCCTCGTAATCAAAGCCTGCCGGATTGCGCGCCCCGTGTGGCGTCTTTAAAAAAGCCGTTAGCTTCCATACCTGTCCGGGCGCCATCGTTGGAAAGTCCTGCCATTTAGGCTGAGCATAAGGCCCACCCCACTCTTGCGCACTCCAGCGCAAGGACACAAACTCTGGCACATGTTCCGGTCTGGCCTCCAACACCCGCACCACAAAACTACGGCTATCGGGCTGCAAACGCACCAAACTTTCGATTTGTACGGTTAGCTTAAACGGCTTGTTTTCCTCCTGTAGGGGCAGTTGCTGCGCCAACAAGTCCTGTGCCTGCCAGCTGGCATTCCACACGCCCAGCAGCCCGAACGCCGCCACCCACAGCACGGGTCGCAAGCCCTTTAGCGCGCCGCTGCAAACGGCGCCGCAGAGCAACAAAACCACAGCAGCTCCCAGCAGCAACATTTGCTGTGACGCAGGCAGAATTCGTGCCATCTGTTGCACCACTCCAGTGCCCAACATAAAGGCAAGCGCCATGGCTCGTCCCACCATCCCACCCTCATCGTTTCATGAACCCATCTTTAAGGTATAAAA
>DUNB01000029.1 GCA_012839585.1 Alcaligenaceae bacterium
TGAGCCCGGTGCAATACCGAACTCAGTCCTTAAGTACCCAGTAAACTAAACCGTCCAACTATTGGGGGTCAGTTCAGTGTTGGGGGCGTTTTTTATTCAGTAACGAATATCAGCCGAGCGCTTAGTCTTTACCTGTGCTGCCAAAACCGCCTGTGCCACGTTCCGATTCGCTATCAAAGTCCTCAACCAAATGAAAGGTGGGTTGCATAACGGGTACGATCACCATTTGAGCAATGCGCTCCATGGGCTCGATCACAAAGGGGGTATCACCGCGGTTCCACATCGACACCATTAAAGGACCTTGGTAGTCTGAATCAATCAGCCCGACCAAATTACCTAACACGATGCCGTGTTTATGACCCAAACCCGAACGGGGTAGGATCATGGCGGCGTAGTTGGGGTCGGCAAGATGCATGGCTAAGCCAGTAGGAATAAATTGCGTTTCACCCGGATTAAGGGTGATGGCGCTATCAAGGCAGGCGCGTAAATCCAAACCGGCAGAGCCAGGTGTAGCGTATTCAGGTAGTTGTTTAACGCGCTGATCTAAAATTTTGACAGCAATGCTTTTCATAAGTAAAAAATCAATAAATAATAATCAGAGGGTGTGCAGTTGGTGCGCAATATGCTGAATAAGCTGCTGAGCCGCCTCTGTTTTGCTTTGCGCTGGCCATTGCACATGGCCTTGCTCGTCAAAGATCATCAGTTGCGTATCATCGGCATCCATCGCGTCTTGGGCTAGGTTACCAACCAATAACGGGACGCCTTTGCGTAGGCGTTTGGCTTGGGCGTGTTCGACTAGCTTTTCCGTTTCTGCCGCAAAACCGACGCAATAAGGGCGTTGATCCGCGGGCATGGCTGCTACACTCGCTAAAATATCGGGATTGGGGGCAAACTCAAGGGTTGGTGCCTGTTGGTTTTGGTCTTTTTTCAGCTTTTGATCGCTGGCGTTAACCACGTACCAGTCAGCCACTGCGGCGACGCTAATAAAAATATCCGCCCGGGGTGCTAGGCCCATCACGGCCTCATACATATCACGTGCACTTTCTACAGATTGGCGCTTCACCCCATAAGGCGCATCCAGTTTGACTGGACCTGACACCAGATGCACATCGGCTCCCGCCTGAAAAGCAGCTTGGGCGATGGCATAGCCCATTTTGCCTGAGGAGCGATTGGTAATGGTGCGAATGGGGTCAATGGGCTCTGAGGTAGGGCCTGCTGTAATCAGTACACGTTTACCCGCTAAGGTTTTGGGCTGGAAAAACGCCACCATTTCGGCTAAAAGCTGCATGGGTTCTAGCATACGACCGTCGCCGACTTCCCCACAGGCTTGGTCGCCGGCGCCAGGGCCAATAATGTGCACACCATCGGCACGTAACTGAGCAATGTTGCGCTGGGTGGCGGGATTGGCCCACATTTCACGGTTCATGGCAGGGGCGATAATCAGCGGGCAATTGCCACGTGCCACACACAAGGTCGAGAGCAAATCATCGGCTAGACCATTGGCCACACGCGCAATGAAGTTAGTACTGGCAGGTGCAACCAAGATAGCATCTGCGGCACGGCTCAGGTGAATATGCGCCATATTGTCAGGTGTGCTGTTATCCCAAAGGTCCGTGTGCACATGGCGACCTGATAGCGCTTTAAAGGTAACAGGGGTGATGAACTGTTGTGCGCCCTCTGTCATGACCACATCAATTTCTGCACCCTGGTCTTGAGCACGACGTAGAAACTCTGCGCTTTTGTAGCACGCAATACCACCCGTTAGGCCTAAGATCAGCCGTTTGTTTGCTAAGGCTTGCATGACTATTCCTTTCGTTTTTTGCTTTTTCGTAGACGAATGAACTCGTCCAAAATTAACAAAATGGCTCCACAGGTAATGGCCACATCAGCGATGTTAAAGGCGGGGAAATACCAATCGCGCCAATAAAAAAGCAGAAAATCAATCACATGGGCGTGTTGAATGCGATCAATGACATTGCCGATGGCACCGCCTAAGATCAACGCCAGAGACGAGCAAAAAAGTTTTTGCTCCGGACTCTTGCGCAGCATGTAAACGATTAGAGTGGTAGCTACCAGTGCAATGGCGGTAAAGAACCAGCGTTGCCAGCCGGCACCATCTGCTAAAAAGCTAAAGGCCGCACCGGGGTTGTAGAGCAGGGTGAAATCGAAAAAAGGCAAAATAGGCCAGCGCTGTGCGTAGAGCAAGGTGCTGTCCATATAGATTTTGCTGGCTTGATCGATCACCACAATAACTAGAGCGATGAGCAACCAGCCCCAAAAGCGGTTTGGTGAGGCTTTTGGGGCGGTTGTGGCGTGTTTAGGCGTGTGCACGGGGTTCGCCGATGCCGTCTAAGTTAGTGACACAGCGACCACATAAGGTGGGGTGCGCTTCGCTTTGACCAATGTCATGGCTATGGTGCCAGCAACGATCACATTTTTCTGCGGTGCTTGGGCTAACCGTAATACGTAATTGATCACCATTGTGCAAGGTGGCACGAGAGACCAAGAACACAAAGCGTAGATCGTCTGCTAGCTGGCTAAGTAAGGCATAGTCTTCGCCACTGGCATAGATATCCACTTCGGCAGCCAAAGAAGAACCAATTTGACCTGTGCTACGTACCTCTTCGATCTGACGCATGACATCGGCACGAATCAGACGAATACGCTCCCACTGTGCAATCAAGGACGCATTGTCTGGAGCTAACGGGATCTCGTGGAAGAGTTCAGTAAAGATGGTTAATGGCGTCTCTTTGCCTAGGTGTAGGTCTTTCCAGGCTTCTTCGGCAGTAAAGGAAAGAATAGGTGCCATCAACTTTAACAAGGCATGCGTGATGTGGTAGAGCGCGGTTTGTGCTGAACGACGAGCATGGCTGTTAGGCTGTGTGGTGTAGAGACGATCTTTGAGGATGTCTAGGTAGAACGCACCTAAGTCCTCGGAACAGAAAGTCTGTAGTCGAGACACAATAGGATGGAACTCATAGTTTTTATAGTGCTCCAAGGCTTGCTCTTGCATCTTGGCGGTCATGCCTAAGGCATAACGATCAATATCGAGCAGGCGATTGGGAGCAATCGCGTCTTTTTCATAGTCAAAGTCCGCAATATTACCTAAGAGGAATTTTAAGGTGTTACGAATACGACGGTAGGACTCGACCACACGTTTTAAAATCTCATCGGAAATAGACAGTTCGCCAGAGTAATCGGTGGCCGCTGTCCAGAGACGTAGAATTTCTGCACCTAGGGTGCCAGCGATCTCTTGGGGAACGATTACGTTACCGACGGATTTACTCATCTTACGGCCCTTGCCATCCACCACAAAACCATGGGTAAGCAGTGCTTTATAAGGAGCGCGGCCGTACATCATGCAGCCAGTCAGTAAGGACGAGTGGAACCAGCCGCGGTGTTGGTCGGAACCCTCTAGGTAGAGGTCAGCGGGCCAGGTCAATTCGTCAGAATGGGAGCCTTTGATTTGTAGGTCATCACTTCCACCGCCTAATACCGTGGCGTGGGTGGAGCCAGAGTCAAACCAAACGTCTAGGGTGTCAGTGTTTTTCTCGTACTGATCGGCTTCTGCACCCAAGAAATCCGCCGGTTCAATATTTTGCCAGGCTTCTATGCCTTCTTTTTCAATGCGCTGCGCAATTTGTTCGATCAGTTCTGGCGTGCGAGGGTGCAGCTCGCCGGTTTCTTTGTGCACAAAGAAAGCCATGGGCACGCCCCATTGACGTTGACGTGATAAGGTCCAGTCGGGACGGTTGGCAATCATTGCGTGCAAACGAGCGCGACCCCAAGAGGGATAGAACTGGGTGTTATCCACCGCCTCTAGAGCCATTTCACGTAAAGAGCGGCCAGTGCTGTTATCCACATCCATACCGGCAAACCATTGGCTTGTGGCGCGATAGATAATAGGGGTTTTATGGCGCCAACAGTGCATATAGCTGTGTGCGTGGTTTTCCACTTTCAGTAGAGTGCCAGCCTCGTCGAGCGCTGTAACAATAGCTGGGTTCGCTTTGAAAATAAACTGACCGCCAAATAGCGGTAGGCTGTCAGCATAAACGCCGTTTGCCATCACAGGGGTGAGCATGTCGTCATCAGCCAAACCGTGGGCTTTGCAAGACATAAAGTCTTCCACCCCATAAGCAGGCGCTGAGTGCACCACACCGGTACCGGAGTCTAGGGTGACGTAATCAGCCAAGTACAAGGGGGCTAAGCGATCATAGCCGGCATCTGCTTGGGCTAGGGGGTGGTGGAAATGAATGAGTTCTAGGTTTGCGCCCGCTGTGGTGGCAATGACCTCACCAGTTAGACCCCATTCTTCGAGGCATTTTTCGACTAGGTCTTTGGCTAAGATGAGCAAAGAGCCGGTGGCGCGCGCCTCGTTTAAACGGACTAAGGCGTATTCAAATTCAGGGTGAATATTGAGCGCTTGGTTAGATGGAATGGTCCAGGGAGTGGTGGTCCAGATCACAATGGCACCGTCGTCTACGCTATCTACGCCAAACGCTTGGGCCAATTTGGCTTTTTCAGCAAAGGGGAAAGCCACATGAATGGAAGGATCGGTACGATCAGCGTATTCAACCTCGGCTTCGGCCAGCGCGGATCGACAGTCAAAACACCAGTTCACGGGTTTTAAGCCGCGAAACACAAAGCCTTTTTCTAGAATACGGCCCAATACACGCAACTCGTCAGCTTCGTTGCTGTAATTCATGGTGAGATACGGTTTATCCCACTGGCCCAACACGCCTAAACGGATAAAGTCTTCGCGTTGGTTATTGATTTGTTCGGTGGCGTAAGCGCGGGCTTTGGCTTGAACCTCTTTGACGGGGAGGTTTTTACCGTAGAGTTTTTCGATTTGTACTTCGATGGGCATGCCATGACAGTCCCAGCCAGGTACGTACTGTGCATCAAAGCCGGACATGTTTCGGCTTTTTACAATAATGTCTTTTAGTACTTTATTAATCGCATGGCCAATGTGCAGAGAGCCGTTCGCATAGGGGGGGCCGTCATGCAACACAAATTTAGGGCGCCCTTTGCTGGCTGCACGAATAGCAGCATAAATGTTTTTTTCTTGCCACTCTTGAACCCAAGCAGGTTCACGTTTAGCAAGGTTTCCACGCATAGGGAAAGGGGATTCGGGTAGGTTTAAAGTGTTTTTATAGTCCATGGGAGGCAAAATACTCACGAGCGCTGCGTGCATCATTGTCGATGGCAGCCATCATTGTCGGAAGATCGGGGAATTTTTCTTCGTTTCGCACAAATTGCAGAAACTCTACGTTCACTAGTTTACCGTAAGCATCTAGGCTGCGGTCTAATATGTGCACTTCTAGTAGCAGGCGACCTGCGTCCTCGACGGTGGGTCTGACGCCTAAGCTAGCAATGCCGGGTAGGGCATGGTCACCCAAACCGTGTAATTTTACTATATAGACACCAGATCGAGCGGCACAACGAGTGGGGACGGGAACGTTCAGGGTAGGGTAGCCAATGGTGCGTCCTAGTTTTTGGCCATGCACTACATGGCCTGTGATGCTGTAGGGGCGACCAAGCAGTGCTTTGGCTTGTGTTAGGTTACCGTGGGCTAGGGCCGTGCGAATGTCGGAGCTGGAAATACGCTGACCCTGTGCGTCGGGGATGTCGTCGATAAAATCCACTTGAAAGCCATAGAGCGCACCGGCTTTACGCAGTAACTCTAGTCCGCCTTGGCGCTGATGGCCAAAGCGAAAGTCTTTACCCACCAGCAGCCACTTGGTGTTTAAGCCTTGTACTAACAAATCATAAATAAATTTTTCTGCTTGCAACGAAGCAAAATTCGCATCAAAGCGTTGCAAAACAATTTGTTTAGCCCCATAGGTAGCTAGCGCATGTAATTTATCTCTTAGGGTATTGATCTGCGCAGGGTACAATTCAGGGCGCTGTGCTTTTTTGGCGAAAAAGGCACGCGGGTGAGGGCTAAAAGTCACCACCGTGGGAATCAGTTGACGTTGCTCGGCCTCATCGCGTAGGCAATGCAATATGGCTTGATGACCAAGATGGACGCCATCGAAATTGCCAATGGTGACAGCGCTTGCTACAGAGGTATCAAAGCGCGGCAGGTTGCGATAGATAGTAAATATAGGTTTCACGGGCAAGCTTACAAAATTGTCTTTGAAAACGTTGGAGCAGAAAATTGACGGAATCAAATAAAAAATGCCGCTTGGTAGTCCTTATTTCAGGACGCGGCTCAAACATGCAATCTATAGTAGAAACAATAAAAAATAAACAGCTAAACGCCGAGGTTGTTGCTGTGATTGCGAATAAAGCAGAGGCTAAAGGTATACAATGGGCACAGGACCAAGGCTTAACAACCGAAGTTCTGGAGCACAAAGCCTTTGCAGACCGAGCGAGTTTTGATGCACGCTTGGCGCAGGTTGTGCAACAATACCAGCCCGACTATGTGTTGTTGGCCGGATTTATGCGTATCTTAACGCCTGAGTTTGTGCAGCAATTTACAGGGCGACTCATTAATATTCACCCATCTTTATTACCGTTGTTTCCTGGGCTCAATACACACCAACAGGCCATCGATGCACAATTGCAATGGCATGGCTGTACGGTGCATTTTGTCACCCCAGTCTTAGATCACGGTCCTATTATCGCTCAAGGTATAGTGCCTGTACACCATGATGATGATGCAGATGCCTTAGCGCACCGCTTATTATCTATAGAACATCGTGTTTACAACCAGGTGGTTGAATGGTTGGCCGAAGATCGTGTGCGCCTATTAGATGATGGTCGTGTTCAGGTTTTGGACATGCCTCACCGAGCCTTTGTGGCTTAAAAACCTCTTTTTTTATTTGTTTATGTCTACTCAACGTTCTCCGCGTAAGAACAGCCGTTCTACACGCAAAACCTCTTCTGCTCCTGCAGCGACCCCTACCTCCTTGTTTGCCCGTCGTATTAATCAGGTGGCAGAGGTCTTAGGGCAAATATTACAGTGGCAGCACCCTGCTGATGGGGTGCTATCACAGTGGATGCGCAAGCAAAAAAACATGGGCGGACGTGATCGAGCTGAGGTCACGAATGCGGTGTTTGATGCATTGCGTCACTTACGCCGCTATCGTTATTTAGCAGAAAGTGGTGTGGGCTCAGGCACGCGTCGTTTGGCTATCTTAGGATTGTTAAATACCTGGGATAAGGATGTGCGCCCCGCTTTGGATGAGGGTGAGAAAAACTGGCTAGAGCATGTGCTCACCATTGATGCTTTAGAGATGCCCTTTGCGCAGCGCTATAGTTTGCCGGATTGGTTAGCAGAACACATTCAAAGCCTGCCTGATGCCGAGCAACTAGCTCAGGCCTTAAACACAGAAGCGCCTTTGGATTTACGGGTGAACCCATTCAAAGCAGAACGAGATGTGGTTTTAGCCCAACTACAAGAAGGTGAAACAGCCCGCTACAAACCGGTAGCGACCACGCATTCGCCGTGGGGCATACGTTTACGTGGCCGTCCTTATATCGCTAACTGGCCTCAGTTTGAAAAAGGCGAGATCGAGGTTCAGGATGAGGGCAGTCAGCTGCTGGCTGCTTTGGTAGCGCCTAAACGGGGCGAAATGATTATTGATTTTTGTGCGGGCGCAGGTGGTAAGGCCTTGTTGATCGGGGCGTTGATGCGATCAACGGGCCGCTTATATGCCTTTGATACTTCGGCAACACGCTTGGCTCGTGCCAAACCGCGTTTTGCACGCAGCGGTTTATCCAATGTGGTGCCTGTGGTGATCAACGAAGAAAACGATACCCGAGTGAAACGCCTGCAGGGCAAAGCGCACCGCGTCTTGGTGGATGCACCTTGTAGCGGCACGGGCACACTACGTCGTAATCCCGATTTGAAATGGCGCCAGCATCCAGAGACGATTGATTATTATGTGGGTGTGCAACGTGACATTTTGCAACGAGCCGCGAAATGTGTCGCCCCTGGCGGCCGTTTGGTTTATGCTACTTGTAGTATGTTGCCTGACGAGAACCAAAATCAAATCACTTGGTTTCTAGAACAACATCCCCACTTTGAGCTTATGGATGTTAATCCTATAATAGCCGTACGTAGTCCCCATCTATCGATGTCGGGACCTTTTCTGGAACTCCGCCCAGACTATCATCATACCGATGGTTTCTTTGCGGCCGTATTACAACGCAAAACCGAATCCGCTTGATATAGCGCAAGATAGGTTGCGGTCTCCATGGCCTAAACTCTAAAAACACAGGTTCTAGTTGTAATTGACTCACATGGATCACTCTTAATAAAGGTCTATGCAAAATATACTTAATTTTCTAGCCGGCGGGCTTATGCAATGGTCGTGGTGGCAGATTGTGCTGTTCACACTAGCCGTTACCCACGTTACTATTATTTCGGTTACGCTGTTTTTACACCGTAGTCAGGCCCACAGAGGCTTAGATCTTCACCCCGCGGTAATGCATTTTTTCCGTTTCTGGTTGTGGTTAACCACCGGAATGATCACCAAAGAATGGGTTGCGATTCACCGTAAACACCATGCGCGTTGCGAACGCGAAGGTGATCCTCACTCTCCCGTAGTCTTTGGTTTAGGCATGGTGTTTTTCCGTGGTGCAGAACTATACCGCGAAGAAGCACAAAACGAAGAAACCCTAAAGCGCTTTGGTCACGGTACGCCCGATGACTGGATGGAGCGCAACGTG
This sequence comes from Alcaligenaceae bacterium, assembly GCA_012839585.1. GTDB lineage: Bacteria > Pseudomonadota > Gammaproteobacteria > Burkholderiales > Burkholderiaceae_B > Paenalcaligenes. Next base: position 8,680 of record DUNB01000029.1, read on the forward strand.
TACTCACGTCATAACTTTGTCGGCATTTTGATTATGCTAGGCATCGATTTGGCGCTGTTTGGCTTGGTCGGTTTGGCCGTCTGGGCGGTACAAATGGCATGGATTCCTTTCTGGGCTGCCGGTGTAGTCAACGGGGTGGGTCATGCGATTGGTTACCGTAACTTTGCCAGTCCTGATACCAGTACTAACGTATTCCCATGGGGCATTATTATTGGCGGCGAAGAGCTGCATAACAACCACCATGCCTACGGCACTTCGGCAAAATTCTCCAGTAAATGGTACGAGTTTGATCTTGGCTGGGTGTACATCAGTGTATTGCGCTTCTTTAAATTAGCGCACGTTAAAAAGACAGCACCTAAATTACGCCTCGAGCCAGCAAGCAAAGTGGCATCGGCTGACATCAGTTTAGATACCTTGCAGGGTGTAATTACCCATCGCTACGAAATTCTAGCGCGTTATGCGGATGTGATCCGTCAAACAGCTTCCGAAGAGCTTTCTCGTTTGACCAACAAAGAAGAAGCCAGCAAATTAACGCTGCTTCAACGTTGTAGCGACTGGATCGGTCGTGGTGACGAGGTGCTCGATGAGCAACAGCGTGCTCAGCTACAAACCGTCTTAAATGACGAAGGCAAACTCTCTACCGTGGTGCAAATGCAGATCGAGCTAGCCCGCTTGTGGGAAAGCTCCAGTGCCAGCAGTGAACAGTTGCTTGCCGATTTGCGTACTTGGGTGCAACGTGCCCAGCAAAGTGGCATCGATAGCCTAGAGCAATTTGCTCTGCGTCTACGTCGCTACGCCGCATGATCGAGAGTTTAAACCCTCAGCAACAACAAGCCGTTACTCAGCCCGCCCAACACACGCTTATTTTAGCGGGGGCGGGCAGTGGAAAAACCCGGGTCTTAACGACCCGGATGGCTTGGCTCATGCAGCACGGTGTCAGTCCCTACTCCCTAATGGCTGTCACCTTTACCAACAAAGCCGCGCGCGAAATGCTGTCGCGGCTTAATGCGTTATTGCCTATCGATACGCGTGGTATGTGGGTGGGAACCTTTCATGGGCTATGTAATCGATTATTGCGTTTGCATCATCAGGATGCCGGTCTGGTCCAGAGCTTTCAGATCTTAGATAGCGCAGACCAATTAGCAGCCATACGTCGCCTGATCAAAGGTAATGGTATTGATGATGATAAATATCCACCTCGTGATGTACAGCGCTTTATTAATAGCCAAAAAGAAAAAGGGTTGCGTCCAGCTTTTGTAGAAGCTTATGACCCACATACGCGGCGCTTGGTTGAAATTTACGAGCTCTATCAAGCGCAGTGTGAGCGCGAAGGGGTGGTGGATTTTGCCGAGCTGCTATTGCGGGCTTATGAATTACTGCAAAACAACGTACCCCTGCGTCAGCATTATCAGCAACGTTTTGCGCATATTTTGATTGATGAGTTCCAGGATACCAACCCGTTGCAATATGCCTGGCTCAGGCTATTGGCTGGTGATCAGGCTCAGCTGTTTGCGGTGGGTGATGACGACCAGTCCATTTACGCTTTTCGTGGTGCAGATATCAGCAACATGAAAAGCTTTGAGCGTGATTATGCCAAAGGCAATGTGGTGCGCTTAGAGCAAAACTATCGCTCATGTGGCCATATTCTGGATGCGGCCAACGCGTTGATTTCGCACAATGCGGATCGCTTAGGCAAAAAACTCTGGACCGATTCAGGTCAAGGGGAAAGCATTCGTGTCGTAGAAAAAGCGTCTGATGCCCTCGAAGGGCAATGGGTCGTAGAAGAGATCAAGGCGCTTATCAACGAAGGTTATCCTCATGATGAGATTGCTGTGTTGTATCGCAGCAACGCGCAGTCCCGTGTGCTAGAGCATCACTTATTTAGTTCAGGGGTGCCCTATAAGGTCTACGGGGGGCAGCGTTTTTTTGAGCGTCAAGAAATCAAGCATGTGTTGGCCTATCTGCGTTTGATTGATAATCCCAACGACGACACCTCTTGGCTTCGAGTCGTGAATTTTCCTACTCGTGGTATAGGGGCGCGTTCGCTAGAGCAGTTAGGCGACTTTGCCCGTCAATATAACTGCAGTTTGTATCGTGCTGTGCCGTATATGACTGGGCGTGCCGGTACAAATTTGGGCAAATTTGTTGCACTCATTAATCAGCTGGCGGCTCAGGCACAAATGCTGTCGTTGCCCGAACTGATTGAGCAGGTGGTGCACGACAGTGGCATCTTGGCCCACTACACCAATGACCGTGAAGGCGCAGAACGCTTAGAAAACTTACAAGAGTTAGTCAATGCGGCCACGGTATTTGTGATGGAAGAAGGCCTAAGCGAAGAGGTCGCAGGGCGTATTCCTGTGAGCCCAGAGCCTCAGTCCGTGGATGCGGATGGTAATGCGGTCTTGGCGGCCATGTCTCCTTTAGGTGCGTTTTTAACCCATGCTTCTTTAGAGGCAGGGGATAATCAAGCGCAAGCGGGGCAGGCAGCGGTGCAGCTGATGACCATTCATGCGGCTAAGGGGCTGGAATTTGACGCGGTCTTTGTGACTGGGCTCGAAGAGGGTTTATTCCCTCATGAAAACAGCTTGGCAGAATTAGATGGTCTCGAAGAAGAGCGTCGTCTCATGTATGTGGCGCTGACACGGGGTCGCAAGCGGGTCTATATCACTTTGGCGCAAAGCCGAATGCTTCATGGCAAAACACGTTATGCCACTCGTTCACGCTTCTTAGATGAGTTGCCGGATGAAAACTTAAAGTGGCTCACTCCGCGACACGCTGCACCAGTAGTGGCTAGTTCATGGAGCGGTGGCTTTGGCCGAGCAGGCAGCGCCTCGTGGGAAAAAGCCCGAGAAACCTATGGTGGTCCTGGCGGTATGGCTTCCACGGTGGCCAAAAGTGGGTTGATTGTAGGGGACCAGCATTTTCGCGTAGGGCAAGGCGTGCGCCACGCCAAGTTTGGTGAGGGCACGGTGCTCACCCTAAGTGGTAGTGGTAATGAGGCCCAAGCACAAATTCACTTTCGTGAAGCGGGTACCAAAACGCTGGCCCTAGGTATTGCTAAACTCGACATCATTGTCGGTGGCTAAATCCCAAAGGCAATAAACTAGTCAGAAAAAAGACCGGACTCGGTAGCCTAGACTGCCCCAATTGATGGGTAGTGTACAGGCGCTGAGTCTGGTCTTTTTGTGTGCGAAGCGAGCTTAATCGATCTTGTGAGCCGCCTCTATGTCTTCGATTTCCCCCTGTAACAACAACCAGCTTTCCTCGTTGTTGTCGATATCTTTGCTCAGTTCGCCGTGTTCGGCCAAGAGCGCAGGGCGTTGATCTTTGTAACTATCACTGTAAAAGTCTGGGTCGGCGATCAAGGTGTCGAGTTCCTCTAGACGTGCGCGCTGGCTATCCATGCGTTTTTCTAGCTGCTGAATTTGCTTTTCCAGAGGTTTGCGCAATAGTGCGATTTTTTGGCGTGCCTCGGCTTCTAAGCGGCGCTGTGTGCGTCTGTCTACGGCCGGCTCTGTGGAAAGAGTAGCATTAGCCTCGGCGCGCTGGCTGCTACGCTGGGCGGAGGAGCGAGCGAGTAGCCAGTCACGATAGTCTTCTAGGTCGCCATCAAACTCGGATACGGCGCCGTCAGCCACAATCCAGAAATTATCTACGGTGGAACGCAGCAGCTGGCGATCGTGTGAAACGACCAACACGCTGCCCTCGTATTCGGCGAGTGCGGCGGCCAGCGCCTCTCGGGTTTCTACGTCCAGGTGGTTGGTGGGCTCATCCAGTAACAGTAAGTTGGGCTTATGCCAAACAATAAGTGCCAGAGCAAGGCGAGCCTTTTCTCCGCCTGAGAAGCCCGCCGTGGTGTTAGTGGCCATATCACCACTAAAAGCAAAGCGTCCCAAATAATTACGCAGTTCTTGTTCGCGTACCTCGGGGGCAATGCGTTGGAGATGTTGGATGGGGCTGAGGCTGGCCTCAATCATATCCAGTTGATGCTGGGCAAAATAGCCAATTTCTAGGCGAGCAGAAGGGATTAATTCACCACTGAGTGGCTCAATTTCACCGGCTAACGTTTTGATCAGTGTACTTTTACCTGCCCCGTTCATGCCCAAAATACCAATACGACTGCCGCTGCGCACGTCTAGGCTGACCTGATGCAAAATAGTGCGCGGCTCAGGGGTGCTGTAACCCAGATCGGTTTGATTTAAACGCAGCAAAGGGTCTGGCATTTGGTTGGGGGTAGGTAGCGTAAATTGCACCGCGCCATCTAAACGTACCGGAGCCAGTTCTTGCATTTTAGCGAGCGCTTTAACGCGACTTTGTGCTTGCTTGGCTTTGGTGGCTTTGGCTTTGAATCGATCAATAAAGCTTTGGAGGTGTGCCACCTCGCGCTGTTGCTTTTCCCAAGCCAGTTGGTCTTGGCGTAAGCGTTCGGCCCGTTGGCTTAAGAACTGACTGTAATTGCCGCGATACTTGAAGAGCTGTTGTTGCTCAAAGTGCAAGATGTGGGTGGCTGTGGCGTCAAGAAACTCGGTATCGTGCGAAATAATAAGCACAGTACCGGGATAGCTTTGTAGCCAGCGCTCTAACCAGAGCATGGCATCCAAGTCCAAGTGGTTGGTGGGCTCGTCCAGTAGTAGCAAATCAGACGGCGCCATCAGGGCGCGTGCTAAGGCCAGGCGCATTTGCCAGCCACCTGAAAACTGTCCCACAGGCAATAACCACTGGTCTGGCTTAAAGCCTAAGCCCGCTAATAGTTGTTCAGCACGAGAAGGTGCCGTCCAGGCATCGGCTTCGATCAGCGCAGACTCTAGGGCAGCAATTTGCTCACCGTTGTTTTCATCGGTTTGCGCGCGTTCGCTTTGTAGCTGACGCAGATGTGTGTCGCCATCAATAACGAATTCGCGCGCAGGGCGCTCTCGATCCGTGATTTCTTGTTCTACACTTGCTAGGCGCCAGCTGCTTGGGATGTCTAAGGAACCGCTATCGGCATCAATTTGATGCTGGATGAGCGCAAACAAACTGGTTTTACCGGCTCCATTCCGACCTACTATGCCCACGCGCTCTTTGGGGTTAATCGTAAAGCTGGTGTTTTGTAGTAGAACTTTAACGCCACGGCGTAAGCCCAGATCTGTTGCACGAATCACAGAGAATCCCTTTGCTGGTCAGTAAGTGAGTAATAAGAGTTATAGATTGAGGAGTTGCTCTTTGTAGAGCAATAGAATTTGATCATCGGCGGTTTCGGTGCTCAGCCAGATGGGCTCCAGTTGAGGGAAGGCCGCGCAGAAGTGATCGTATTCATTGCCAATTTCTAAGACTAAGATGCCGTCATCGTTAAGGTGTTCTGCGGCTTGGGCAATGATAGTGCGTACCAAGTCCATGCCATCGTCACCACCGGCCAAAGCTAAGCGCGGTTCGTGCAGGTACTCAGGAGGTAAAGCCTGCATCGAGCTTTCGTTGACATAAGGCGGGTTAGAAATAATCAGGTCGTATTTTTTACCTGCTACGGCTTGGTATAGATCGCTGTGTAAGGCGCACACACGGTCTTCTAGGCCATAGTCCTCGATGTTTTGTTTGGCGATGGCCAAAGCGGCAGGCGAAATGTCTACCCCGTCTACCTGAGCATTAGGGAAGGTGAGGGCGGCCAAAATAGCTAAGCAAGCAGAGCCGGTGCATACATCCAACACCGATTCAATGCGATTAGAGTCTTCTATCCATGGGGCAAGCTGGGTGCTTAATAGTTCGGAAATAGGTGAGCGCGGAATAATGCAATCGGGGCTGACTTTAAATCGTAGGCCTTGTAACCAGGCTTCGCCTGTGATGTAGGCGGCGGGAAGGCGTTCCTCGCAGCGGCGCTGTACCAATTGTACAAAACGTTCGCGCTCTGATTGGGTGGTGGTGGCATCTAGGAACGGTTCGAGTCGGTCTAAGGGCAGATCCAAACTATAGAGTAATAAATAGATGGCCTCATCCCAAGCATTGTCACTGCCATGGCCAAATTGAAGTTGATGGCGTTCGAATTGGCTCATGGTCCAACGCAATAAGTCGCGCAGGGAGCGTAATTCTTGGACGGCCTCTGTGTAAGCGGAAGGTAGGGTCGACACGCGTATAGTCCTAATCGTAATAAAGAATGAGCCCGAAGGCGAAAACACAGCACTTCTTAGGCGGGGTTAGCGCTGACAGAGGTAAAGGAGTCCTTGGGGCTTATCTGGGTAGTCCGTATTTTACCTCTATACCTGTTTTTAGGTAAGGAGACAAAAGCGAAAAGGGGTTGTGAGATAGGTCTGGGCGGGATCCCAGAGGGGCGGTGTGAGCGCTTTAGGGGGGGTCTGGGCGGTATAGAGATGAGGCAGAAATGAAAAAAGCCGTTGAGTGGTAAACTCAACGGCTTTTTGAATTTGGTGCGAACGGAGAGACTCGAACTCTCACACCTCTCGGCGCCAGAACCTAAATCTGGTGCGTCTACCAATTCCGCCACGTTCGCTAGTAAAGATGTAATCTTAATGCAGAAAAATTTTTTTGTAAAGTCTTTCGCATTTTTTTTTGCGCTGTTCAGTGCGTCTTTAAGATACCCGTCTCGCTGCAAAAAAGCTATATTAGCCTGACTAATACGATCTTGTCTAGTCTTTTTTTTAAAAAAGTGAAATTTGTCGAAAAACTTGTTTTTGTTGAGAGAGACCCCAGGTAGTACTAAGGAGTTGATTGAGGCAGTCCTCATTCCCATGTACTCTTATAAGATGGCATGCTGTTATCTATACTCAGAACCTCATCGCCAGAAATTGATGATATGGGTAGAGCGAAAAATCCCCATGATACGGTGATGAGTGGTATAAATAGCGTCTTATCTGTCAAATATCTACGCATGTTTATCTGGTTTAAGCGTAAATATAGGTGTAATTGCTTATTATTTACCCTGTTTTTCCGGTAAAATATGTATTTTTTGTTAAACCACTTATTTATATAGGTCTCTAATGCAGCCCGAGGTTGAAATTCTGTCCGGTTTGGAGCGCCGAATCGATGTAGTCGTTTCCGCGGCCGAAGTCGAAAAAGAAGTCCAGGCACAACTTAAACGTGTGGCGCGTACAGCCAAGATCCAGGGTTTTCGCCCCGGAAAGGCGCCTCTATCCATGGTAGAGCGCAGCCAAGGTCCTGGTATCCGCTACGAAGTCATTAACAATGAACTTGGTAAAGCATTAGACAGCGCTCTAGAGCAAAGCGGTCTGCGTGTTGCCGGTGCTCCCTCCATCGAAGGCAAAGAAGATGCCCCAGAGGGATCCATGGTGTTTACTGCGACGTTCGAGGTATATCCCGACATCACACTACCTAACTTAGCTGAGCTCGAAGTCACTCGCAGCAAAGTCACCGTAGGTGATGCCGAGGTTGAGCGCACTATTGATGTTTTACGTAAACAGCGTGCTGAGTACGAAGCCAGCGAAGGCCGTGCTGCTCAGGACGATGATCGTGTAACACTAGATTTCAAAGGCACCATCGATGGTGAGGCCTTTGACGGTGGCTCCGCTGAAGGCTTTAGCTTTGAGCTAGGCCAAGGCCGTATGTTGCCCGAGTTCGAAGAAGCTGCTAAAGGCATGAAAGCAGGCGAAGAGAAAACATTCCCGCTTGAGTTCCCTGCTGATTACGGTGGCCAAGAGGTCGCTGGCAAAACAGCTGAATTCACGATCAAAATTGTCGAAGTGGCTGTGCCTGTGTTGCCAGAGCTTAACGATGAATTCGCGAAATCACTAGGCCAAGCCGAAGGCGATATCGATTCCTTGTTGGAAGATGTGCGTGCCAACATCGAACGCGAAGCGAATGCACGTGTTCAAGCTCGCACCAAAGCTAGCGTGATGGATGCGTTATTAGCTGCAACGGAATTCGATGTGCCTAAAGCTTTAGTTGCTAACGAAATTCAAAATCGTATTGCAATGGCCCGTCAGGAACTAAAACAACGTGGTCTGCCTAATGCGGATGACATGCCTATTCCTGAAGACGTGTTCAAAGACGAAGCCGAACGCCGTGTGCGTTTAGGTCTATTGTTGTCTGAGCTCGTTGAGCAAGCCAAACTAGAAGCCACACCTGAGCAGGTTCGTGCCCGTATCGAAGAGTTCGCTCAAAACTACGAGCAGCCAGAACAGGTGATCAGCTATTACTTATCTGACGCTCAGCGTCGCGCTGAAATTGAAGCCATTGTGCTAGAAGACAACGTGGTAGAACACATTGTTTCTCAAGCCAAGGTTTCTGATGAAGACGTCGAATTTGAGCAATTAATGGGAACTAACTAATGTCGTCTCGTTTTATCGACTTCTATGCCTCTATGCACGGTGGCCAGTCCGTAACCCCTACGGGTTTGGGCTATGTGCCTATCGTGGTTGAGCAGTCTGGCCGCGGAGAGCGCTCTTATGATATTTATTCGCGCTTGTTGCGTGAGCGTATTATCTTTTTGGTTGGGCCGGTTAATGATCACTCCGCTAACTTAATTGTGGCGCAGTTATTGTTCCTAGAGTCGGAAAATCTAGATAAAGATATCTCGCTCTATATCAACTCGCCTGGCGGGTCGGTGTATGCAGGGATGGCTATCTACGACACGATGCAGTTTGTAAAACCCGAGGTCTCTACATTGTGTACCGGTATGGCAGCTAGTATGGGTGCGTTTTTGTTGGCCGCTGGCCAAAAAGACAAGCGCTTTGCTTTGCCAAACTCTAGGATCATGATTCACCAGCCCTCGGGGGGTGCCCAAGGTCAGGCCTCTGATATCCAAATCCAAGCCCAAGAAATCTTGAGCTTGCGCGAACGACTCAACCGTATTTTGGCTAAAAATACGGGACAATCCGTAGAGCAAATTGGATTAGATACAGAGCGTGACCGCTTCATGGATGCGGATGAGGCCGTGACGTACGGTCTTATCGACAGAGTCCTGACGCATCGCTCAGACGAGATCTAAAGGTGTAGCAGCGGATACCAATCCGCTGCATACCTCCTTTGCCATTTGCGGCATGCCGCACATTTACTGACTGTATATATTTATGTCCGACAAACATTCGTCCGATGATAGCGCCTTACACTGCTCTTTTTGTAACAAAACACAAGCTGAAGTAGGTAGGCTTATCTCAGGTCCTGGCGCGGTCTATATTTGCAACGAGTGTATTAGTCTTTGCAATGAAATGATCCTTGAGGATAAGCAAGAAGACACCACTGCAGAAATGCTGGGGTCTAGTTTGCCTACGCCTAAAGAAATCAAAGCTTTCCTAGACGACTATGTGATTGGGCAAGATCAGCCTAAGCGCAACTTAGCCGTCGCGGTATATAACCACTACAAACGAATTCAATATACCGGTGGTGACGATGAGGTTGAACTCTCCAAAAGTAATATTTTGTTGATTGGTCCCACCGGCTCCGGTAAAACGCTCTTAGCCCAAACCTTAGCACGCATGCTTAAGGTGCCCTTTGTAATGGCTGATGCCACGACATTGACAGAGGCTGGCTATGTGGGCGAAGACGTAGAAAACATCGTACAAAAGCTATTACAAGCTTGTGAATACGACGTAGAAAAAGCAGAGCGTGCCATTATTTATATCGATGAGATCGATAAAATCTCTCGTAAAGCCGATAATCCCTCTATTACCCGTGACGTATCCGGCGAAGGGGTGCAACAAGCTTTGCTGAAAATTATCGAAGGCACAGTGGCTTCTGTACCACCTCAAGGTGGCCGTAAACACCCTAACCAAGACTTCATTCAGGTAGACACTACGAATATTCTATTTATCGTGGGTGGTGCTTTTGATGGTCTTGAAAAAGTGATCCAAAACCGTACGGAAAAATCCGGTATTGGTTTTGGCGCAACAGTAAGCTCTAAAAGCGAGCGTGGCGTAGGTCAACTTTTTGCCGAGGTCGAGCCAGAGGATCTAATCAAATTTGGTCTGATCCCAGAATTGGTCGGTCGTTTGCCTGTAGTGACCACACTACAAGAGCTCGATGAGTCAGCATTGATTCGTATTTTGACCGAACCGCGTAATGCGTTGATCAAACAGTTTAATAAGCTCTTTGAAATCGAAGGGGTGGAACTAGAGATCGAGGACAAGGCGCTGCAAGCAATTGCGCAAGCTGCCATCAAACGCCGTACTGGGGCGCGCGGTTTACGCTCCATTGTAGAAAAGGCACTACTCGAAACCATGTACGAACTGCCCTCATTAGAAAATGTGGTTAAAGTAGTTTTGACCAA
>DUNB01000030.1 GCA_012839585.1 Alcaligenaceae bacterium
AATCCTCTGCTCTACCGACTGAGCTACAAGGCCACGCTTTTAACGTCTGTGTTGCGCTAAAGATTTAACTATAGCACATCGAAAACGTCTTTGTCTAGGCTTTTCAAAAAAACAGTAAAACAACAGTTTTGACCAGCAGACGTGCGCTAAATACCGATAGATTTCAGTTATCAGCGTGGGGCGATTATAATCATATAATTACAACTGTGCCACCTTTTTGATTTTTATTTTTTTCCATGTCTGTAGACGTTCTAACTTTCGGTCTTAACCACGTATCGGCCCCTGTATCGGTACGTGAGCGCGTAACATTTCCTTTGGATGTTGTGCGGCCTGCGCTCGAAGGTCTGCGTTCGGCATTTGGAACTGGCGTACGCGAGGCAGCGATTCTATCCACCTGTAACCGCACAGAACTATACTGCGCGGCAGAACCCCATGTGATTGAACACGTGCCGGCGTGGATGGCGGAATTTAACAGCTTACGCTCTGATGACTTAACACCCCATCTGTATCGTTACGAACACAATGATGCGGTACGTCATGCCTTCCGGGTTGCCAGCGGCTTAGACTCCATGGTGTTGGGCGAACCGCAAATTCTGGGGCAAATGAAAGACGCAATGCGCGTGGCCAACGAGGCCGGCGCGCTGGGTACACTATTACATCAACTATTCCAACGCACCTTTGCGGTAGCCAAAGAGGTTCGCACGCAAACGGCGATTGGGGCGCATTCGGTATCGATGGCGGCGGCCTCGGTACGTTTGGCGCAACGGGTCTACGGCGATCTATCACAATGCAATGTGTTGTTTATCGGCGCAGGGGAAATGATTGAGCTCTGTGCCGCGCACTTTGCTGCCACAAATCCCAAACACATTATGGTGGCGAACCGAACCGCAGAACGCGCCGAAAACTTAGCGGCACGTTTTAATAACGCGCAGACCATGCGTTTGGCTGATCTACCTGATCGTATTGCGGATTATGACGTGATCATTTCCTGTACGGCCAGCACCCTGCCCATTTTGGGTTTGGGCATGATCGAACGTGCGATTAAACAGCGTCGCCGCCGTCCTATTGTCATGGTTGACTTGGCGGTACCGCGCGATATCGAACCCGAGGTCTCTCGTCTGTCGGATGTGTATTTGTATTCCGTCGATGATTTAGGGCGCATGGTACAAAAAGCCAGCGATGCGCGCCAAGCCGCTGTGACCCAAGCCGAAAGTATCATTGATACACGTGTAGACAATTTTATGCACTGGCTGCAAAATCGTGAATTAGTTCCTACTATTGTGGATTTACAAGAGCGTGTTCAGCAGGTTTCGGATCACGAACTAGACCGCGCCAAACGCATGATTGCTCGGGGTGATAATCCTGATCAAGTCCTTGAATGGTTGGCCCATAGCCTGCAACACAAATACCTACATGGTCCGTTGACCCAACTCGCCCAGAGCGAAGGCGCGCAGCGCGAGCAAATGCTTGGATTGATTCCGCACCTCATTCCATCTCAAAATCGCAGTCGTTAGCTGTTTTTTCTGTATTGATCGTTGCTTTATGCGCAACGAGGCGACTTGCTGTTTAATTTTTATCAAAATCATTTATGAAAGACACTATGCGAGATCGGTTAGAGCAATTGGCTCACCGATTGATTGAAGTTGATGCCATGCTCTCCGAGCCTGATATCGCTTCGGATATGGATAATTTCCGTAAACTCTCCAGAGAGCGTTCAGAACTCGAACCTGTGGTAGAGGCGTTTAATGCTTATGTGGCAACCGAAGGGGACTTAGCCGCAGCCCAAGACATGATGCGCGATCCTGAAATGAAGGAAATGGGCGAAGAAGAATACCACTTGGCCAAAGAGCGCATTACAGAGCTCGAAGCCGAACTAGAGGTGTTGTTATTGCCTAAAGACCCCGACGATGGTCGCAGTATCTTCTTAGAGATTCGTGCGGGTGCGGGCGGTGATGAGAGTGCGATTTTTACTGGCGATCTATTACGCATGTACACCCGATACGCGGAAAACCAAGGCTGGAAAGTCGAGGTCATGTCCTCTAATGCCTCCGAAATGGGGGGCTATAAAGAGGTGATTGCCCGTATCGATGGTGATGGGGCCTACGGCAAACTAAAATTTGAATCCGGTACCCACCGGGTACAACGTGTACCTGAAACCGAGGCTCAAGGTCGTGTGCATACCTCGACCAGCACGGTCGCCATCATGCCCGAGGCAGATGAGGCCGAAGAAATCAACATTAACCCCAGCGATCTGCGTGTGGACACCTTTAGAGCCAGTGGCGCAGGTGGTCAGCACGTGAACAAAACCGACTCGGCCGTGCGTTTAACTCACTTACCCACAGGGTTGGTGGTGGAGTGTCAGGATGACCGTTCCCAGCACCGTAACCGTGATAAAGCGATGCAGGTATTGGCCGCGCGTCTAAAAGACCAGCAATTACGTGAAATCCAAGCCAAAGAGGCAGAACAGCGTAAAAGCTTAGTAGGTACAGGCGATCGATCTGAGCGCATTCGTACCTATAACTACCCCCAAGGTCGTATTACAGATCATCGTATTAACCTGACCATGCATAAGTTGAACTACGTGATGGATGGGGATTTAGACGACTTGATCAATGCGCTCTTAACTGAGCATCAAGCAGAATTGCTGGCTGATTTAGCTAACGAATAAATCTAACTATTGATGCAGACTTTAAAAGCCGCTTTTGCACGCAGTCCCTTGCCTCGTTTAGAGCAGACGATGCTGTGGGAATATGTGTTGGATGTGCCGCGCTCTTGGCTCATAGGCCATGATACGGACGTGTTGCCGGCAGAGGCCGTAGCGCGTTATCAGGCACTCGAAGCTAGACGCCTAGCCGGCGAACCCATGGCCTATATTATTGGTAACAGAGAGTTCATGGGACATGCGTTTACGGTAGGGCCTGGGGTGTTAATTCCCCGACCTGAAACAGAAACGCTAGTTGAGCAGGCTTTACACATCCTGACTGGCATGGATCATCCCAGGGTCTTAGACCTTGGCACAGGCAGCGGCGCGGTGGCAATATCAATTGCCTTAGCCAGACCGGATGCCACGGTGGTAGCAACGGACTTTAGTGCCGAGGCTTTACATATCGCTACACAAAACGCCCACAAATTGTGTGCTAAGGTCGAGTTTTACCAAGGGAGTTGGTACGATGCAATCAATGGCCTAGCGCCTTTTGATGTGATTGTGTCTAACCCCCCTTATATTGCAGAAAATGATCCCCACCTTACTCAGGGTGATCTGCGCTTTGAGCCTGCAACGGCCTTAAGCGCGGCGCAAAATGGCTTAGCAGACCTGCAACACATCATTGCAGGGGCTCCTTCTTATTTAACGAACCATGGCTCTATTTGGTTAGAGCATGGGTGGGATCAGGCAGACAGTGTGCGGCAGTTATTGTCACAGGCTGGTTTTCATGATCCTATTAGTATTCCTGATTTGGCCGGTATTTCTCGAATTACCGGCGCTTACACCTGAGAGACAACTATGAGCGAAGTACAAGACTTTATCCGCGAAACCGTCACAGAGCACCCTGTCGTGCTATTTATGAAAGGCACAGCCCAGATGCCTCAGTGTGGTTTTTCCTCCCGTGTAGTGCAAATTTTGCGTGCGGTAGGTCTTACCCAGGTCGTCACGATCAACGTCTTAGATGACGAAGAAGTGCGCGAGGGCATCAAACAGTTCGCCAACTGGCCAACCATTCCTCAGCTCTACATCAAGGGCGAGTTCGTGGGCGGTTCAGATATTGTGTCTGAAATGTTCGAAAGTGGTGAATTAGAAACCATGTTGCGCGACGCTGGTGCATTGGATGCCTAATCCGAAAAAACGGATTATTGTTGCGATGACGGGCGCCACTGGCGCCCTTTATGCCGTTCGCACTTTAAAAATGCTGCGCACACAAAAAGAGGTAGAAAGCCATCTGATTGTGTCGCCCGCGGGCATTTTGAATTTACAACACGAGTTAAATCTGCAGCGTGCTGATTTGTCCGAATTGGCCGACGTGGTGCATAACTTTAAAGATGTGGGCGCTGCGGTGGCCAGTGGCAGTTTCAAAACACATGGTATGGTGATTGTGCCGTGCTCCATGCGTACCTTAGCTGCTGTAGCACATGGTTTAGCCGATAATTTAATTACCCGTGCTGCTGATGTGGTGCTCAAAGAGCGTCGCCGATTGGTAATGGTGGTACGCGAAACCCCTTTTAATTTGGCCCACTTGCGCAATATGACGGCGGTCACAGAAATGGGCGCAGTCGTCTTTCCCCCTTTGCCTGCCTTTTATTTTCAACCACAAAACATCACAGAATTAGTGGACCACAGTGTGGTACGCATTCTAGAGCACGTTGGGGTTGAGATAGATGGCCCTAGTTGGCAAGGCTTGTAATCAGTTAAGGAGTCCTTCATGAGTTTTGTACAGGTTGCGACCTCAGATGGTCAAAAAATGCAGGCTTTCGAGGTTTTATCGACGAACAAAGAGGCGCCAGGATTGGTGTTAATCCAAGAGATCTTTGGTGTTAACTCGGCTATGCGCCAGTTGGCTCAAGATTGGGCTGAGCGTGGTTTTAACGTTTGGTGTCCCGATTTGTTTTTCCGTTCCGAACCCGGTTTAGAGTTGTCGCCTACAAATGAGGCTCAATTGAACTTAGGTCTAGAGCTGATGCAGGAAATGGACAATGCGCAGACCCTAAAAGACTTAGAAAGTACGCGTGCTCAGTTAGCTAAAAAACTTGGTCATGACAATATTGTGGCCGTGGGCTACTGCATGGGCGGGCGCTTAGTGGTAGAGCTAGCGCAACAAAGCCCCATTAAAGCCGCCATTAGCTACTATGGCGTGAACCTGGAAAATGTGCTGCCAGCCTTGGGTCAGGCGGCTCCTGCCTTATTGCATATCGCAGAGCTAGATCGCTGGGTACAAGGCGAGGCACGTGAGACCATCGAACTCGAGGTTGAAAAGCGCGAAGGCTGGGAATCCTATGTGTATGCCGGTTGTGACCATGCTTTTGCACGTCCTAAAGGTATGCACTTCGATGCCGAGGCGGATCGTTTAGCCATTGAGCGCTCCATGGAGTTTTTAAAGCGTTACACCTAAATCTCGTACCTAATTGCCTGACTAAAAAACGCACCAAAACATCATGTCTTGGTGCGTTTTTTTATTTGATTGATCGGGTTAGGAGCCTTAGCGTGTCCTGCTAGGTGGAGGTGATCGTACCTTGATGTCTGTATTTGGTCGCTAAACGGTTATTACATCCTATTGTTTTTGCGTTTCTGCCCATCAAAACGTCTGGTGTCTTTCGCAAGATGTGCCACGTCTTAGCGCTGGAGCACCAGCTCAATGAGGGCCTATCGTCTTTTAGATGCAGAATGCGGGGCGAGTTGATGCCAGCGCTGTGCCAGTTGCTGAATGCTGTGTACGCGTAGATCTACATAGGTTGTACGCCCAGCATATTGTGAGGAAAAGGGCGTAGCAGGGTGAGCAAAGTGGACGGTTTTGATGCCCAGTTGGTAGGCGGCCTTTAGGTTGCGTAAGGTGTCATCCACAAAAATGCAGTGTGCGCCTTGGATTTGTAGTTCAGCGAGAGCTTGGCGCATAAGGAGCTTGGACGGTTTGGGTCTGTAGTGTTGCTGTAGTTGCATATCCTCCACAGAGAACACACGCTCAAATAGAGGAGCGATACTCAGCGTATTGAGCACACGGTGGGCATAGTTGGCAGGTGCGTTGGTAAAAATGATTTTTCTACCAGGAAGGCGCTGTAAATGTTGGCGTAGACGGGCTTCACCTAGGATGCGATCTTCTAAGTTAAAGTCATGGCTGCGGCGCAAAAACTCGGCCGCATCCACGCCATGGTGTTTGACCAAACCAATCAGGGTGGCACCATAACGGTGCCAATAATGGCGGCGTAAATGATCCGCTTGTTTTGCATCCAGCTGTAGTAGATCCTGAATGGCCTGACCCATCAAGCCATCGATCAGAGGGAAAATCGATGCGGAGGCGTTATGTAGCGTGTTATCTAAATCAAACAGCCAGACTAGGTCTGGCTGTTTGGATGGACCTAGCAGAGAGGACATTAGTGCGAGCGGATCATGGTGCCCACACCTTTGTCGGTGAGGATCTCTAGTAACAGGCTATGCGGCACACGGCCGTCGATTACGTGTACAGAGTTTACGCCACAACGAGCCGCTTCTAGGGCAGAGGAGATCTTAGGCAGCATACCGCCAGAGATAGTGCCGTCTTTAAAGAGCTCATCAATGGTTTGTGCTGATAATTGACGTAACAAGTTACCGTTTTTGTCTAAGACACCGGGTGTGTTAGTGAGCATCACCAATTTTTCTGCACCCAAGACCTCGGCCATTTTGCCAGCTACCACGTCGGCATTGATGTTGTAAGAACGACCGTCTTCGCCAAAACCAATGGAAGAAATAACAGGGATGAATTCGTCGTCCTGCAGGGCTTTAACCACAGCGGGCTCTACGCAAGTGATGTCGCCCACAAAGCCAATATCTAAAAGGTTGCCTGGGTTGTTGGCATCGGGCAAGAGTTTCTTTTTGGCTTGAATAAGCTGACCGTCTTTACCGGTTAGACCAACGGCTTTGCCACCTGCCTCGTTAATCATCATCACAATATCTTGTTGGACCTGTCCACCAAGCACCCACTCTACCACCTCCATGGTTTCTGCATCGGTCACACGCATGCCTTGGATAAAGGTGCCTTCTTTGCCTATACGACGCAGCGCATCGTTAATTTGTGGCCCACCACCATGCACCACAACGGGCTTTAGACCTACAAGTTTTAGTAGCACCACATCATGGGCAAAGCTACGCTGTAGGTGTTCCTCGGTCATGGCATTACCGCCGTATTTGATGACGATGGTTTTACCGTGAAAGCGACGAATATAAGGCAGGGCCTCGGATAGTACGTCGGCTTTAACGGTGGAAGAATAGCTAGGCTGGTCGGTATTTTGTGTCATGGTGTTTTTCGTGGTGATGATGATAAACAAATAACAAAAAACCGGAGAGGGGGCTCCGGGGTGTGGGGTGACAACCCAATAAAATTAACCGGCTAAGGCTTTTTCTAGGGTTTGTTTAAAGGCGGTTTTATCGTATTTGCCTAAGTAACGTTTTACGATGCGACCTTTTTTATCAATCAAAAAGGCCGTAGGGGTCATGCGAATATCACCAAAGGCTTGAGAAATGGCGCCATCGTGATCACTAACAACCGTAAAAGGAAGTTGGCGGGACTCGGTGAAGTTACGCACATAGTCCAGAGGATCGTGTTTTAGCGCCACAGCGATGAGTTCAAAGCCTTGGTCGTGGTATTGATTATAGTATTCGATATTATCAGGCATTTGCGCCACACAGGTGGTGCAGTCTGTAGTCCAGAATTTTACCAGTGTTACCTTGCCCTTGAGAGATTCGGAGTTGGCTCTGTCGCCATTTAGCGACTGATAACTGAATTCAGGGGCTTGGGTGGAAGAGGAAAACAGATCGCCACAAGCGGTGAGTGCAACGGTCAAAGCCAATAATGATAAAAAGCGCAGTATTTTCATTACTCGATGGTAAAGACTTCAGTTTGCCCTGTAGCGGGAGCCGCAGGGGCGGTAGGGGTTTGTGTAGGAGCCACAGCGCCCGTATTGGACGAGTTTTGTGGAAGCAGTACCTTTTCGGCACTCACATACTCAAAAAGTTTCACCACCTGGTTGACGCCAGCAACGGTCGCAACGGCTTTGGCGGCACGCTCGCCTTCGTCATGTGTGACGCGCCCTTGTAAATACACCACACCGCGTTCTGTGGTCACAGTAATTGTACGGCTAGGTACCTCTTGGGCATTAATGAGCGCAGTTGTGGCCTTGGTTGTAATCCAGCTGTCATTGGTGCGCACGCTGAGCTCTGTGACTGGACCAACGCGCAAACGGTTAATGACCTGTTTGACCTGATCAATGGTTTTGACAGCATTTTCAATACGCTGGCTATCGGCTTGGGTTGGCACATCGCCGACTAATAATACCTGCCCCCCATAAGAGGAGCCACTGACTCGACCTAAGCGCTCGCCCAAAATGGTCCTAGCCTCGTGGCCGATCTTAAGGTTAATGGATTTGTCATCGACTTGTTCGCCCGCGGTGCGTCTGTCTGTGGCAACAAGCGCTGTGGTTGCTGCCGCGCCACCAATTACCAGAGGAGCGCAGGCACTAAGCTGCGATAACGCTATTACCGAGGACAGGACGATGAGAGTTAGTCGTAGGGGACGGTGAGTCTGGGGAGTGGTCATTCATTTTCTCCGAGCAATAGAGCATCAATGCCATCACAGAGCGCGTGTAGCAATACGATATGAACCTCTTGGATACGCATTGTTCGCTGATGAGGTACGCACAAATGGATATCGGTATCGGCCAACATTTGACCTATTTTACCGCCGTCTTTACCTGTTAAGGCGATGACCACCATATCGCGCTCGTGCGCCACTTGGATAGCACGCAGTACATTTTCAGAGTTACCGCTGGTGCTGATGGCAACGAGAATATCACCCGTCTGCCCTAAAGCGGCGACTTGGCGTTCAAACACACTATCAAAGCCATAATCGTTACCCACCGCCGTCATGATAGAGGTGTCGGTATTCAGTGCGATACCGGCTAAAGGCAAGCGGTCGCGTTCAAAGCGACCCACTAGTTCAGCGATAAAGTGTTGGGCATCTGCGGCTGAGCCACCGTTACCGCATGCAAGAATTTTGCCATTGTTGGCTAGGGTCGCAAATAACAACTCGACGGCAGCTGCCGTAGGGTCGGTTAACTCCTGAGCGCTGGCCTGCAGTGCTTCGATGGAGTCATTGAAATGCGAGTTCATGAGAGCAGTTAAATCCATGGGCTAATTATGGCATGTAGAGGTGAACGAAGGGGGCATTGATATAGCTGGTCGCAATAATTGCAATCAGTAAAAAGCACGCTGGCTCATCAACGCCATGCTAACTATTGTAATTAATATATGAGGGGAGGGGGCGATTACCTAAAGGCATCGCGAATCCAGTGCCAAGTTTGCCCTTCGATGGCAATCACATCAAAGCGACAAAACGGTGTTTGACCGTCAAAAAACTGTTGGCTAAGGCTAGGTAAAAAATAGCGAGCCGCGCGTTTGATACGACGCTGCTTAGCGGCTTGTACACTGGCTAAGGCGCCCCCGTAGAGATTGCTTTGTCGCTGTCGCACCTCAATAAAAACCAAACAGTTCTGGCTTCGTGCCACAATATCAATCTCCCCGAAGCGCGCGTCCAGATTATGCAGCAAAATGTGTAAACCCTGCTTTTGCAAATAGCGTATAGCTTGTTTTTCATACTGATGACCACGTTGCTGTGTAGGCGATAGGTAACGCGACGGGGTGGCGGCAGCCGCTGTCTTTTTTGTTTTTTTGCTCAGCATGACTTGTTGAGCGCGGGCTGCTAGCATTTCAGGACTTAATGATTGACTCATCGGCAAATAGACTAGATATGACAGAGCAAGGACAACAGACATGGCAGCGTTTGCAAGAGCGCATCCAAAGCCAATCATGGCCCCAACATACCCTATATGTGGTGGCTACACCTATAGGTAACCTGGGCGATTTCAGCCTACGTGCCTGGCAGACACTCTTGCACTGTGATGTGATTGCAGCAGAGGACACACGCTCTACCCGTCCACTCTTAGAGGCGTGGGGCATACAGACACCTTTGATGGCGGCGCATCGTCATAATGAGGCGCAGGCGGCGGAGCAAATCGTGGCGCGCTTAGCGCAAGGTGAGCGCGTGGCCTTGGTGTCCGATGCGGGTGCTCCTGCGGTGAGTGATCCTGGTGGGCGTATTGTGCGTGCGGTACGTGCGGCGGGTTATCAGGTGGTGGCTATACCTGGCGCTTCGGCGGTGATTACGGCGTTAATGGCAAGTGGAGTGACCACCGATGAAAATCCTGCTTTTGTATTTGCTGGATTTACTCCACATAAAAGCATGGCGCGCAAAAAATGGTTGCGACAGTGGGGCGCGGTGGCCGCGCCGGTTGTGATGTTTGAAAGCCCGCATCGCATTCAGGCAGCTATCAATGATATGGCGGCCGAGTTTCCAGACCGACAAGTCACCTTTGCGCGCGAGCTAACGAAGCGCTTTGAGCAAGTGCATACCTGCGAGCTGACCGAGGCGGTTGATTGGTTAAAAAGCGATAAGCATCACGAACAAGGTGAGTTTGTGGTGATTTTGCATGCAGCCCCACAAGCAGAGGTGGAAAGTGAGCTGGATGCGGACACACAAAAATGGCTGCTTGCCATGCTAGAGCATGTGTCCGCACGGGATGCAGTCAAAATCGCGGTAAACGCGACGGGCCTACCGCGTGACATGATTTATGAGTGGGTGTTAGCACACAAACCGTAATGCCTAAACACAAAGGTCCCAGACGCCGGCTTGGGTGCCTGAGACCTTTGGCGTGGCCGTTTTAGCGAATCGCTAAACTAGGATTGAGACCTGTTTCGCTTTCAATGAGC
This sequence comes from Alcaligenaceae bacterium, assembly GCA_012839585.1. Taxonomy (GTDB): domain Bacteria; phylum Pseudomonadota; class Gammaproteobacteria; order Burkholderiales; family Burkholderiaceae_B; genus Paenalcaligenes. Next base: position 10,505 of record DUNB01000030.1, read on the forward strand.
TGTGCGGCGGTTAAGGCCGCGGCCCGGCTTACATAGGGACCGATCTGGACGCGGAATAGATCATTAGCCGGTTCGATGTGGGCGTTGTGATAATCCAGCGGACTCAGTTCTTGGTTGATGTGATTGGCCAGCTCTGTGGCACTTTGAGCATTCCTAAATGCCCCAAATTGCAGGTAAATACGAGGCAGACCGTCACCAGAAATAGGTGTCAGTGCGGTGGCGGGGGGCACGGTCTGTCGACTGTCTACGGTGGCCAGACGTTGCGGTTGGGTGCTCGGGCTTTCTACGGCTAGTGTCTCGACGTTATTTTGAGCAAAAGCTTGATTGCTATCGGATTCATAGCGCCCGGCACGTATATCATCGTGGGTGATGGCTTCTACAATGACAGCGCCACTGCCTGGTCCGATGAGCCCAAGCTTTGCGGCTGCCACATAAGATAAATCAATAATACGGTTGCTGTGAAAAGGACCTCGGTCGTTAATGCGTACGATGACGGATTGACCATTATGGGGACGGGTGACCTTGGCGTAACTAGGTAAAGGCAGCGTGGGGTGAGCCGCTGTCATGGCATACATATCGTAAATTTCACCATTGGCGGTTTTACGACCATGAAATTTTTTACCATACCACGAGGCATTACCGGTTTGCCTAAAGGGTTGGTTACTGGTTAAGGGTGTGTAACTTTGCCCTAAGACCGTATAAGGCCGCATATTGGCGGGCGCATGGCGTTCTATACGTGGGGTCGCATTAGGGATGGCATGCAGGTTTTTGGGCAGGTTGGCGCCGGGGCCATCGTCTTGGTAATAGCCACCAGATCGTTTAGAGGAGGAGCTACTAGAGCAGCCTGCGACCAGACCTAAAAAGCTAAAACAAAGTGCGAGTAGGGCAAAGAGACGAAAAATCATAGCGGTAGATCAACAGGGGGTTGATTGCGATGACGAATGAGCAAAGGTGAGTGATGCGCAAAGCGCAGGGCGAGTTGTTCTGTGACATAGACGGAACGGTGTTGTCCTCCGGTGCAACCAATGCCCACGGTTAGGTAGTGGCGAGTATCTTGGGTATACAACGGTAACCAGCGCTCTACAAAGCCAGCAATATCATTAATCATGTTTTCTACGCTACCAAACTGAGCGAGCCATTTGGCTACAGGTTCGTCCTTGCCCGTCATAGGACGTAGTTCGGGATCGTAATGCGGATTAGGCAAGCACCGTACGTCAAACATTAAGTCTACATCCGTCGGCGCACCACGTTTATAAGCAAATGATACAAAGGTCAGCACCACAGGAGCCAAGTCAGCCTGTACTAAATCACGCACCCAGGCACGTAGTTGCCCTGGGGTCAGGCCTGTGGTGTCTATGGTGTGTTCTGTTTCGCGTAAGGGGGCCAGTAAGTGGCGCTCAACATCTATGCAGGCTTGTAGCGAAGGAGAGTGGCCATCTTGACGTAAGCGATCCGTCAGAGGGTGCCTGCGACGTGATTCCGAGTAGCGTTGAGTTAGGGTGTGGTCGCTGGCGTCGAGGAAAATTACCTGTATGGGCATACCCGCGTCGCGCAGCTCGGTAATGAGACTAGGTAGTTGGTGTAAGTCTCCGGGGGCGCGCACATCAATGGCTACCGCGACCCGTTCTAAGCCATTATCGACAGAGCGATAGAGAAATTCTCGTAGAAAGGGCACGGGTAGATTGTCTACGCAGGTAAAGCCGGTGTCTTCGAGTAAACGCAAAGCAACCGATTTACCTGAACCGGAAATACCAGTAATTAAGACGACTTTAAGCATAATAAACAAACAACCTATGAGGAAGAGGGGGGCGGCGGACTGCTTTCCATGATAGCAAGAGCTTGGCGTCGCATGAATTCTTCCATGGTGTCTATGCCGCGTAAGTGCAAAATGGTATTGCGTACGGCGGCCTCGACCAATACGGCCAAGTTACGCCCAGCGGCTACCTGCAACATGACTTGTTTGATCTCTACGCCTAGTACCTCTTGGGTTTGCTGTTGCAAAGGGAGGCGCTCGAAGTTGTCAGGGGTGGAGCGTAGTAAGTGCACAATGAGCTTGAGGTTCATTTTGCGGCGCACTGAGGTTTCACCAAAAATCGTACGAATATCCAGTAGCCCCAGGCCGCGGACCTCGAGTAGGTTTTGTAACAGCGGTGGGCATTGACCTTCGATTAGATTGGGAGCGGTGCGAGAAAGCTCTACGGCGTCATCGGCAACTAAACCATGCCCCCTGGAAATCAGCTCTAGTGCGAGTTCGCTTTTACCTAATCCTGACTCGCCTGTTATGAGTACGCCTAAACCTAACACATCCAAAAATACCCCATGCATCAGCGTGGTGGGAGCCAAGTGTTTGGCTAAATAGATGCGTAATATATCAATGAGATCGGCGGCATCGTGTTGGGTGTTGAGTAAGGGCACATGTAGGCGTTGGCACAGATCGATTAGGTCTTGTGGCGCCTGGCTGGTACCGGCAACGATCATGGCTGGTACACCACCATGGACCAGATCCATAAGATGGTGTTGACGACGGCTAGGTTCAAATTTGGAGTAGTAGTCGATTTCCTCTACGCCCAAGACTTGAATTCGTTTGGGGTGGATAAGGTTCAGGTGACCAATGAGGTCTGCGGAGGCCACACCTTGGTCCAGCTCTAGTTTGGCGGCCGCCTCTTTACCTGCAAGCCACTGGAAATCCAGACGGCTTTGATTGTCTTTTACCAGTTGCTCAATGGTCAGCATTGGGGTTGGCCTGAGTGGAAGTCGTCAGGAGCTGGTGGATCACGTGGGGGTCATCTTGGGTTTCGAGCTGATGGCGTATGTCGGTGTCTGACATAAGTCGAGCAATTTCAGCGAGCAAGTCCAAATGGATTTGCGTGGCGTGCTCGGGAACCAACAAGAAAAACAGGACACGTGCGGTACGACCATCACTGGCATCGAAACGGATGGGCTCGACCAAGCGCATAAAAGCACCAATGGGTTCTTTGAGGTCTTTGATGCGACCGTGTGGAACGGCTACGTCGTGGCCTAAGGCTGTTGAGCCTAAGCGTTCACGCGCGATAAGGCTTTGGAACACCGCAGTGCGAGCAATACCGTGATGGTTTTCAAACAGTAAGCCGGCTTGTTCAAAAGCCCGTTTTTTACTGGTGGCCACCATGTCAAGAGCGATATTAGAGGGAGGTAGAATGCGCGACAGTAAGTTCATATCTGCCATTATAGGGTGATTAGATTAAATGCAGGATACTGCTATTTAATACGAAATCAGTTAAATAATAAAGCCCCGAGCGGCGGTGCAACGGGGCTGTTCTAGGTGTGAGTGTAGCACTCTATGGTTCTAACTATCTATTAGGAGCTACTCGGCTGTAGGTGCTGTCTCCATGCGTTTATGGGGTTGATGTGCATGATTACCTGTTTTGGACTTGTGCTTGACGACGAGACGTTCTGCTTTATCTGCGAGCAGATCAATAGCAGCGTAGAGAGATTCCTCGGAGTCAGAGCAGTGCAAGTCTTTACCAGCCACACGAAGTGTGATTTCGGCAGTGTGCTTAACACGTTCTACTGAGAGTATGACCTGAGCGTCGATGACAGAGTCAAAATGTTTGTCGAGTCTGCCGAGTTTGGCGTGAACATAATCACGGATAGCGGGGGTGACTTCGAGGTTGCGACCAGTAATATGCAGGTTCATAGTATCTCCTGTGTGTGTGAAAAAACAAGCGGCGCGCAGAGCGCCAAATAGCAAATGGAAAAGGCTCCTTTTGTTATTTACACACTTCCAGTATACCGAAAAAAAGAGAAAAATCTATGCGTAAACGCAATAGCTGACTTGTGGTTTCTACGCATTACATTTTGAAGTTTTTGCCCAGGTAGACCTGACGTACGGCTTCGTTATTAATGATTTCATTAGGATGGCCGCTGGTTAATACGGAACCATCGCTGATGATATAAGCCCGATCACAGATGCCTAGGGTTTCGCGCACATTATGGTCGGTAATGAGCACACCGATTTGTTTGGATTTGAGGAAATGCACGATGCGTTGAATCTCGATCACCGCAATTGGGTCCACCCCAGCAAAGGGTTCGTCCAACAGGATAAAGCGTGGGTTGGTGGCAAGAGCACGAGCGATTTCTACACGTCGGCGCTCACCGCCCGACAAGGACAGGGCCGTATTATGACGTATATGCTGGATTTGTAACTCATCAATCAAATGGTTCAACTGATCTTCTACCTCGCCTTTGGACAGTTTTTTGCCATTGGCATCACGCTGTAATTCAAGGACTGCGCGGATGTTGTTCTCTACGTTAAGGCGTCGGAACACCGAGGCGTCTTGCGGCAAATAGGACAGACCCATTTGGGCACGTTTGTGCATAGGCATAGAGGTGATGATCTTGCCATCAATTTCGATACGTCCTGCGTCGGCAGGCACAATGCCTACGATCATGTAGAAGCTAGTGGTTTTACCAGCCCCGTTGGGGCCCAGCAGTCCAACGACCTCTCCGCTTTGGACCAATAAACTGACGTCGTGGACTACAGTGCGTTTGCCATAGGTTTTGCGTAGGCCTACAGCACGTAGACTGCCGGCAGGTTTTTGGTTGAGGTGATTGGACATGATGAGCTTAGTTTGATTTTTGTTTACATTCGGCGATGGCGCGTTCTATATGCGCGCGCGGTCTAGCGATAGAGCGTACACGTTTTTGGCTATCTGCAGATTGAGGGCCGCCGAGGGCTTGATAGGTATCGGATTTTTTGTTGTAGACCACGCGTTCTCCGCGGATGCTGTCAATGGTTTTGCCACAGATAGTACGAGTCAGCACAGCTTGTCCGATAAGAACGAGTTGTTCGGTGCCGCTGTGGTATTCAGCGCGTAAGCTTTCGCCTTTAATGACCTCGAATTTTTCGGGGGTCTCTTGGCGAGCTTGTACGCGAGCGCTGGTTTTTACGGTTGCTATAGCCAGCTGCGAGCCGTCAGCTTGTTCGTTTACCTCGACTCGATCGGCCCGTAGGTCTAAATTGCCACGGGTGAGGATGACATTACCACTGAAGATACTTTGGCGTTTGATGTCATCGTAGTCTAGGGTGTCAGATAAAATAACGGTGTCAGGCTCTATCGTCTGTGCTGGAGCAAAGACCGAAAAAAAGCTGAGGCATAAAGAGAGGGGCAGGAGGATCCGTTTTTTCATGGCGTAGGCGTAACAGCACTAGAAGTGTTAGTCGGTGTCATCGTGACGTGAGCATCTTGGAGGACCTGTAACTGTCGGGTGTTATTGTCATAGCGCATGCCTATCCCCTTTAAGGTGTGCGAGCCGTTGACCACCACGGCAGGGTCATCGGTTTGTATTTGATCTTGGTCCGGATAAATGGTGAGTTGTTCACTGCGAATCGTAAAAATATCTCCGTCTTGATCTGGCTGTCGGTGAATGTAAGCATCACCGATCATTTGTACTCTAGCACCGCCCTGATCCATGATCGCTACGTCTGAGGTGGCAGTGGTGAGCGGGTTTTGATCTTGGCTAACTGTGATTCGGGCCTGATCTAGGTGATAGGAGTCATCATCTGGGTAATGCAGCATTTTGTCACCCTCTAGACGATTAATGGCGATCCCGTTTTCATCGGTGCGCAACATAACAAAGTCGGTGGCCCAACTGTCGGGCTCGTGGGTTTCTCGGCGTGGCGGGTCTAGTTCTACAGTACTGTGGGTATAGTATGCTGCCCACCAGGTACCAGCCACTAAGGCGGCAAGTAAAAACAAGGCGGTAATAGCGGGCAGTCGTTCTCGCATTATTGGGGGCTTCCCGTAATAAGGCTGACAGGGGGGGTAGGCGTAAAGTAGCTACCTAAACGACCCTGGGAGGCCAAAATTAAATCACAGCATTTGCGTGCGGCCCCAAAGCCGGCCTCGATATCTGAAACCCAATGCGCTATCTGACGGATGTATTGCGGAGCGCGTGGCACACTGGCAGCAAAGCCTACGCGTTTCATGGCGGTTAGGTCGATGATGTCATCGCCCATATAGCCAATTTGCTTCATGTCCAAATCGTATTTTTGCGCTAGCGATTGCAGCACAATGGATTTATCACGAATGCCCTGATGCACCTCATCAATACCTAATTCGCTGGCGCGACGAGACACAATAGGACCCGCGCGGCCGGTAATCAAGGCAACGGTAATGCCACACTCTTGGAGTAAACGTAATCCATAACCGTCTAAGGCATGGAAGGCTTTGAGGCATTCGCCATCTTCGTTATAAAAAAGACGACCATCTGTTAAGACCCCATCCACATCGAAAGCCATCAAACGCACAGCACGTAGGCGATCGCGCACATCAGCGGGGATAGGAGCTAAAAGCAGGGATTCAACGGGGTGGTAGGACAAATCAGAATTCATTAAATAACCTTTGCAGCAAGTAAATCGTGCATATGCAATGCCCCTAATAATAGACCGTCTGTATCGACAACGAGTAGCTGGTTTAAGCGTAGACGATCCATGGTGTTAGCGGCTTTGATCGCAAGTTGCGTGGGAGGGATGGTTTTGGGATCTGGTGTCATCCCTTGTTCTACAGTCAGTGAGCGGATATCGCCACTGCGCTCTATCAGCCGTCTTAGGTCACCATCAGTAAAAATGCCGATGGGTTGATGTAGATCATTAATTACAATGGTCATACCCATACCTTTGGCCGACATTTCGGATAGGGCTGCAGGGATCAACGTCCCTGTGGGCACGATGGGCAGCGCATCGCCCTGACGCATCACATCACTCGCCGCGGTGAGCAACTGACGTCCTAAGGCACCGCCAGGATGTGAGCGTGCAAAGTCCTCACGGCTAAAGTCATTGGCCTCTAGGCAAGCAACGGCTAGCGCATCACCTAATACCAAGGTGGCTGTAGTACTAGAGGTAGGCGCTAGATTAAGCGGGCAGGCCTCGGTTTGTACCCGTACATTTAAATGAACGTCCGCGTGCTGAGCTAATTCTGAAGACTGGTTACCGGTAATGGCGATCAAGGGACAGCCCAAGCGTTTGGTAGCAGAAAAAATAGTGAGCAGTTCCGCCGCTGCGCCTGAATACGAAATGGCAATCAGTACATCGTCTTTGGTCACCATGCCTAAATCGCCATGTAGAGCTTCAGCGGCATGCATAAAAAAGGAGGGAGTGCCCGTGGAGGCAAAGGTAGCGGCAATTTTTTTACCGATGTGTCCTGATTTTCCAATGCCTGTAATGACGACACGTCCTTTGCATTGCAACAGGTGTTGCACCGCTGCATAAAAGTCGTCGCCCAAGCGTCCAGAGAGATCGGCTAAGGCGGAGATCTCGGTGTTGAACGTGCGCTGAGCAGAGGCTAAGGCTTGCTCTATTGTAAAAGAGGGCGTTGAATGAGTCATGAGGGAATTGTAAACGCTAAATGCGGTCATCTGTACTAAACAAGCTGATTTTACAATCAAATCTACTGGGGGTGGCGATGGAAGAAAGAACAGCATTGTTGAGGTTTGGAGTCATCGGCTCTCACAATGTGGCGTTTTTGCGTTGTCTAGCTTGTTTTGCGCCGGGTAGAGTTATATGATTCTATTTGTATCAATGTTTCAGTAATTACTGAAACTTAAAAAATGAAGCCTAATTATGATGAACTTAGAACCTCAAGCCGAACGGTTTATTCTGCACTTTGGTGAAATGGGGGGACGCTGGGGTGTAAATCGCACAGTAGGCCAGATTTATGCGTTGTTGTTTTTATCCCCCGAAGCCTTGAATGCAGAAAATATCGCTGAGACGTTAGGCATTTCACGTTCCAATGTGTCGATGAGCCTGCGTGAGTTGCAATCGTGGCGCTTAGTGCGCATGGTGCACAAAGTTGGCGATAGACGTGAGTATTTTGAGTCTCTTCAAGACGTTTGGGAGATTTTTCGCGTTTTAGTTGAGGAAAAACGAAAACGTGAGATCGATCCTACGTTATCGTTGTTACGTAGCCTTTTGTTAGAGGAGCCTGCCAACGAGCAGGAAAAGTACGGTCAACAACGAATTACCGAGATGTTGGAGTTAATCGAACTGGCAACTAGCTGGTTTGATGAGGTTCATCGTTTACCTCCTGAAACTTTGTTGGGCTTGATGCGTTTAGGCTCTAAGGTACAAAAGGTCTTAGGGGTGGCGGGTAGAGTACGTAAATCAGTCGATTCAGGAGAGTCAAAATGATAGATCTTGATGTGGTTACGCTGTCACGCTTGCAGTTTGCACTGACAGCGATGTTTCACTTCATCTTTGTGCCGTTGACATTGGGGCTTGCTTTTCTTTTAGCCATTATGGAAAGCGTCTATGTGATGACCGGAAAGGACATCTGGCGTCGCATGACGATGTTTTGGGGCAAGCTGTTCGGCATTAACTTTGCCGTTGGGGTTGCAACCGGTGTAGTGATGGAGTTCCAGTTTGGTATGAACTGGTCTTATTACAGTCACTATGTTGGCGATATTTTTGGGGCACCTTTAGCGATTGAAGGTTTAATGGCCTTCTTTATGGAAGCCACCTTTGTGGGTCTGTTTTTCTTTGGTTGGAATCGACTATCTAAGATCAGCCATTTGATTGTGACCTGGTTAGTTGCTATTGGTGCGAACTTCTCTGCATTGTGGATTTTGATTGCAAACGGTTGGATGCAAAACCCGGTAGGGGCTTACTTCAATCCGCATACCATGCGCATGGAAATGAATGATTTTGCCTCGGTGATCTTCAACCCTGTGGCACAGGCCAAATTCGTGCATACCGTTAGCTCGGGCTATGTACTAGCTGCGGTATTTGTCTTGGGCGTCAGTGCTTGGTATGTATTGCGAGGCCGCCATTTAGAGTTGGCACGCCGTTCTATGGTGGTGGCTGCCAGTTTTGGTCTAGCTGGTTCGTTATCAGTGGTGGTCTTGGGTGATGAAAGTGGTTACCTCAGCACAGAACACCAGCAAATGAAAATTGCGGCGATGGAGTCCATGTGGCATACCGAACCCGCCCCCGCTAATTTCAACCTGTTGGCTATCCCTAACCAAAAAGAGCGTCGCAATGACTTTGCCATTGAGATTCCTTGGGCGATGGGGATTATTGGTACTCGTTCCTTGACCACCCCGATGCTGGGTATTAATGACTTGGTTGATCATGCCGAAGTGCGTATTGCTCAAGGTATAAAGGCTTATAACGCGTTGCAGCAGTTGCGTGCCGACAAGAGCAACGCTGAGGCACAGGCTGTGTTTGACGAGCACTGGAAGGACCTGGGTTACGCCTTATTGCTAAAACGCTATGTGGATGACTTGAATACCGCCACGCCTGAACAGATTGCTCAGGCTGCTTGGGATACGGTGCCACAAGTAGCGCCCTTGTTCTGGGCTTTCCGGATCATGGTGGGCTTAGGCTTTTACTTTATTGCTTTCTTTATGGTGGCCTTTTACTTGGCAACCAAAGATCGCCTCACCTTATCGCCTCGTTTTTTAAAACTAGCGGTATTCACCATACCTTTACCGTGGATTGCCGTCGAGTGTGGTTGGTTTGTGGCCGAGTTTGGTCGCCAGCCTTGGATTATCGAGGGTGTGTTGCCTACCTATTACGCCGCCTCTGGGTTGAGCGTAGGGGATTTAATTATTAGTTTGGCTATCTTTATTGGGCTCTACAGCATCTTGGCTCTTCTGGGCTTAAAGGTGATGTTACACGCGGTACGTGAGGGTCCGGATGAGGACCTAAGCTCCACGGCAAATAGTTTTGCTGCCAGTGCCATTGCTGCTAAATAAGGAGTCTACAAATGGATTCGTTAATACTGCTTGATTACGACACCTTGCGCCATATTTGGTGGCTTTTACTGGGTGTGTTGCTTATTGCTTTTGCTGTCATGGATGGCGCGGACTTGGGGGTGGCGATGCTATTGCCCCTAGTCGCCAAAACCGATGACGAACGCAGAGTGCTCTATAACGTCATTGGCCCGGTCTGGGAAGGGAACCAAGTTTGGCTTATTTTGGCAGGTGGTGTGGTGTTTGCTGCCTGGCCGCTTCTCTACGCCATGTCGTTTTCTGGGTTTTACCTGGCGATGATGTTGTTGTTAGTGGCGCTGATTTTGCGTCCTGTAGCCATTAAATATCGCAGTAAGCTTACTTCAGTTAAATGGCGTCAAAATTGGGATATCACTTGGTGTTTAACTGGTGTGGTTGCAGCCCTGGTCTTTGGTGTGGCCATTGGTAATGTGATGCTAGGCGTGCCGTTCCGTTTTGAGCACGACACCTTGCGCCCTATCTACGAAGGCAGCTTCTTTGGCTTGTTTATGCCTTTTGCTTTGCTTTGTGGCGTATTAAGCGTAGCCATGATGGCGTTACAAGGTGCTGTAGTCTTGGGCTGGAAAACAGAAGGAGAAATTGCTCGTTTGTCCAAACGTTGGGCGCTGATATCAGGGTCGGTTGTGATTGCCCTGTTTTTACTCGGTGGTTTTTTCATTGCTAACTCGGTAACTGGCTACGCGCTAGATACTAGCTTGCTGCCTGCGCACGAAGCGTCCAATCCGCTGTTAGCGGCTAAAGCTGTGGCGGTAGAAAAAGGGGCTTGGATGTATAACTACGGCCTGGCTCCCATGATGTGGATTGCACCCGCTTTAGGGGTGATAGGCGCTCTACTGGCGATGGCTCTAGTGGGACGTGGCGGAGGCTTGGTTGCTGTAGTGATGTCTTCGATCAGTATCGCTGGGGTGATCTTAACCTTTGGCTTTTCCACTTATCCGTTCTTGCTGCCTTCCTCTTTGGAGCCTGCTGCTAGCCTAACGCTATTCGATGCTTCTGCTAGTCACTTTACCTTGTGGATTATGTTGCTCATCTCCGCCGTTTTCTTGCCGTTGATCATCGCCTATACCAGCTGGGTCTACCGAGTGATGCGCGGTAAGGTGACTGAGGATTCCGTCAATGATGCCCCTCACGCTTACTAAGGAGTTCTAATTATGTGGTATTTTTCTTGGATTTTAGGCTTGGGATTAGCGTGTGCTTTTTCGATTTTGAATGCCATGTGGTTTGAACTCCGTGTGGCGGATGCGAATGAAAAAGCCGCTCAAACTAAGTCGTAATTGACTGAAATAATGAGTCAGTCGACCTCGCTATCTAAATCCGAAGCCGCGGCGCAACGCCGTTGGCTCTCGGGTTTATGGCGCTTAGCTCCGGCGACTATGCTCTGGGCTATCTGCGCGCCATTGGTGGCAGGAGGGCTACTCGTGTTACAGGCTTGGTTCTTGGCGCATACCTTGGACCAAGCCATTCGTTTGTCCGTGCCACCTAGCGAGCTTTGGGGCGCTATGGTGAGCATCGCGTGTTTGATTGCGCTGCGCGCTGTATTGCTGTGGTCGGGCGAGCAAGCCGCCAGTCATGCCTCTGAGCAGATCAAACACCAAGTCCGTCATCAGTTGTTTGCCCAGTTGATGGCAAGAGGACCCGCCTGGAGTAAACAAACGCCGGCCGGCTCTTTGGCAGTGGCGATTTTGGATCAAGTGCAAGCACTAGACGGGTACTTACAACGTTTTTTACCCGCCACCATTGCTGCCGTTTTCTTACCCTTGGCCTTTGCTTTGGTGGTGTTGCCGGTGGATTGGGTCGTGGCCTTGTTGTTTTTGGTGACCGCGCCGCTAATTCCCCTGTTTATGGCGCTGATTGGGATGCGAGCCGAAGCCGCTAACCAAAAACATCAACAGGTATTAAGCCGTCTATCTGGCGTGTTTGCAGATCGTATTCGCGGTTTATTTACCTTGTCGTTACTGGGGCGCACTCAAGATGAGGTGGCCTCAGTGCGTTCTGCCAGTCAAAGCCTGAGCCAAACCACCATGAAGGTGTTACGCATTGCGTTTGTCTCATCGGCAGTACTCGAACTATTTGCCGCGCTAGGGGTGGCAGGGGTCGCGGTTTATATAGGCCTGAGCTATTTAGGCATGTTGGGCAGTCATTTTTCTGGTTACACCTTACAGCACGGTTTGTTTTGTTTGCTTTTGGCGCCCGAGGTCTACAACCCGTTGCGTCAAATGGCAGCCAGTTATCATGACAGAGCCACCGCTAAAGCTGCGGTGCATGGCTTGCAGCAGCTCTATACTCAACTACCACCGCTGAGTCATGAGGCGCCTTTGATGACCACCTCCCCAGTGGTGCTGCGTCAGTCGACGTCACAGACGTCACAGGTTTTGAATGCTTCACGCTTCGCGGTACAGACTCCAGATGGACGAGATATTTTGCTTGCGACGGATTTTGCCTTATACCGTGATGAACCCGTGGCGTTGATGGGGGCGAGCGGATCTGGTAAGACCACCCTGTTAGAAACACTGGTTGGCCTACGAACTAATGCCAGTGGCCAGGTAGTGCATTATTTTGATAAAAATCAATTTGTGCTGATCGGTCAGCAGCCTTTTATGGCACTGGGCTCCATTGCTGACTTTTTGCGCTTAGCACAGCCGAAAGCCACTGAAGATCAGATGTGGGCAGCCTTAGAACAAGCGCAGGCCGCTGATTTTGTACGCGCCTTAGATCAAGGGCTGAACACTGTGTTAGGCACACGCGGTCATGGGGTCTCAGGTGGACAAGCACATCGTTTGGCCTTAGCCCGTTTGTTTTTGGGTGATCCGGATTTAATTCTGCTCGACGAGCCGACGGCTTATTTGGATGCGCAAACGCGTGATTTGGTTTTGGCAGCTATTTTGCGCTTTGCTCAAGGGCGTGCGCTGCTCATTGCCACGCATGATGAGGCGGTGGCAAACCAGTTGCCACATCGCTGGAACTTAGAGCAAAAGCGATTACAGATCCATCAGAAAGAGGTGTCCGCATGAAGCTCTGGTGGCAGTTGGCCGGACCTTGGCTGAAGCAACATTGGCGCATGAGCTTATTGGCCTTGTTTTTGGCCTTGAGCACCGTGTTCGCTGGGGTGGGGCTGCTGTCGGTAGCAGGTTGGTTTTTAACCGGCGCATTTTTAGCAGGCAGCACCTTAACGTTTAATTTGTTTGCGCCCTCTGCCTTGGTGCGTGGCTTATCCATGTGGCGTATTGCCTCGCGCTATGCTGAGCGGGTCACAGGACACATTGTCACCTTAGACTTACAGGCAGAAATACGTACACAAAGCTTTGCTCGCTTGGCCGCCTTTAAACCCGCCCAGCTGGCTCAGTACCGAGACGGCGATTTATTATCCCGCTTGATCAATGATATCGAGCGGTTAGACACTTTTTTTCTACTGATTATCAGCCCCGTGTTTACGGCTGTGATCGCCGGTGGCTTTTTTAGCCTATTGATGGGCGTGGCTTTGCCTGCGATGGGGTGGGTGATGTTGATCGTGTTGTGCTTGGCCGCAGCAGTACTGCCGTATTGGTTGGCCAAACACACAGCACAGGCTGGGTTGGCGGTACAGGCGGCACAGGCAGACTTACGCGCTATTACCCATGATGCCATTGCCTCTCACACCGACTTATTGGTTTTTAATGCGGTCAGCGTAGCACAGCAGCAGTTTAACGAGGCGGGGCAGCGGTTGGCACAGGCACAACGCCGCGTCACCAATGCGGGCAGTTTGGGTACTTTGATGCAGCAATTGTTGATGGGGGCTTTAGTGCTTACCTTGCTGTGGTTAGGAGCCAATGCCCATGCGACCTTAGATCTCACTGCCCCGGTGTGGGTAGGATTGTTGTTAGGGGCGATGGGGTTGTTTGAGATTCTAGCGCCTATTATGCGGGGAGCGGCAGGACTGGGTGCCGTACAAGCCGCTGCACAACGTATTCACAGCTTAAATGAAACCGTCACCGAGCCGACAACCACCAACAAAGCCACTTTTACTCCCGCGACTAAACCGGCCTCTCTGCCTACTCAAGGCAGTTTAAGTATTGAGGCGATAGAGGTGGGCTACCAAGAGGAACTGGTGCTGCAAAACCTGTCATTGACCTTAGAGCAAGGACAACGTGTGGCCATTCAGGGCCTAAGTGGAGCAGGTAAAACGACGTTGTTAATGGCGATTATGCAGGTGCAGGCATTGCGGTCTGGGGTGATTCGTTATGGTGGTGTTGATTTAAGTACCGTGGCGCCAGCGGAGCTGTATCAGCGGATAGCCTTGTTGTCACAACACTCTCCCGTATTTATGGGTACCATCCGTCATAATTTACTTTTAGCTGACCCGCAGGCCTCGGACGCCCAGTTATGGACCGTGCTAGAGCAAGTCCGCTTGGCAGATCAGGTCAAAGCCATGGGGGGCTTAGATGCCTGGGTGGGCGAAGGTGGGAACACCCTGTCCACAGGGCAAGTGCGACGTTTAAGCCTAGCCCGTACTTTACTTTGTGATGCTTCCGTGTGGCTCTTAGATGAGCCGACCTCGGGCTTGGATAAAAATACGGCTGATGCTTGGTTTAATGACTTGCATCATCTGGCTAAAGGTCGTACCGTAATCATTGTTACGCACGCGATATTACCCGCAGGGGTGGTAGATCAAACGCTACAATTACAAAGAGGTCAATTAGTCCCTGATTAACCTTGGTCTAGCTAGGTGTTTTGCTTAGCTATTGTGTAAACTGACATATATGCCACAAGCGCATGGTGCGTTTGGGCTTTTTTTGTGGTTATTACTTTTGCTATGCATACTGATCCCGCTGACTACATTCGTCAAACCATACGCAGTGTACCTAACTGGCCAAGCCCAGGGGTAACCTTCCGTGATATTACGCCTGTACTGCAAAATCCTCGTGCATTTCGTGTACTGATCGATTTATTCGTGTACCGCTACATGGATCAACGCCTCGATTTGATTGCTGGTGTAGATGCGCGTGGCTTTATTGTTGGCTCGGTATTGGCTTACGAATTAAACTTAGGTTTTATTCCTGTGCGCAAAAAAGGCAAATTACCATTCCGTACGGTGGCAGAGGATTATTCTTTAGAATATGGCAATGCAACCGTAGAAATTCATACGGATTCAGTGCGCCCTGGACAGCGTGTATTGTTAATTGATGATTTGATTGCGACGGGTGGTACGATGGTTGCTGCTTCACGGTTATTGCAGCGCTTGGGCGCCAATACCGTAGAGGCTGCCGCTATTATTGACCTACCTGATTTAGGTGGATCACAAGCCGTACGTGATACAGGGCTACCTGTTTATACCGTCTGTACTTTCCACGAGGACGACCCAGGTAACCAGTAGGGTCAAAAACCGTTCGGTTTACAACAAGCAGCCTCAGAGGGCTGCTTTTTTATTTGAAGAGTGTGATTATGTGGCTTTTGGTGATGGCGTTTAGTGCTGGTGCCGGGATGGCGATGCAGGCAGCAATTAACTCTCAGTTAGGTAAAGCGTTAGTAGGACAGCCTTTGTATGCAGCCTTTTGGTCGTTTGCATCGGGTGCTGTGATTTTGCTGATTTTGTCCCTGTGGCTGGCTAAAGGCACGTGGTGGCAAGTAATGAGCCTAATCCCAGCTCAGCCCTGGTGGTACTTGGTGGGTGGGGCGCTGGGCACAGGCTTGGTGTTCTCTAGTATCTTTTTAGCCCCCAAGCTAGGGGTGGCCAATATGCTGTTTTTTATGATTATTGGTCAGATGGTGTTTGGGGTGGTGATTGACCATTTGGGTCTGTTTAATATGCCAGTGCGTGAAATTAACTGGAATAAAATTATTGGCTTGATTGTGATGGTCAGCGGCTTGTCGATTTTCTTTTTGGCTAAAAAATAATTGTTCTATGCAAAAAACTAAAAATTTAATAGCCAAAAATATGTATTTCCCTTTGGCTTTAGGGCTTTTTACGCTGATTGTTTACATAGGCAATGATTTGGTCTTGCCCGCTATGTTACAAGTCACCGCAGACTTTGGCGTGGGCCCTGAATGGGCGCCCACCTCGATGGCGGCTTACCTATTTGGGGGCGCGTTACTGGCTTCTTTTTGGGGACCTGTTTCTGATCAGCTAGGACGCCGTAAGGTGTTTTTGGCAGGGTCAGCTTTTTTTGTGGTGTGCTGCTTATTTATTTTGCTGACAAAAAATATCGAGCAGTTTATGAGCCTACGTGTGTTGCAAGGCACAGCACTCACATTGATCTCGGCGGTGGGCTTTGCCACGGTACAAGAGGCTTACGAAGAAAAACAAGCCGTTAAGGTGATGGCTTTAATGGCAAACATTAGTCTGCTGGCCCCATTATTAGGTCCTATTGTTGGCGCCATGATGATTGAATATGTGTCGTGGCATTGGGGTTTTGTGGGCATAGCGCTTTGTGCGGCTTTATCCACCATTGGTCTGTACAAATACATGCCCGAAACGGTGGACCTCACGCAAAAACAAAAACGTTCTATTGGCTCGGTCATCAAGGATTTTATGGTGATTTATACCAATAAACGCTTTATGATTTTGGCCTTGTCCGGTCCTATTATTGGTCTACCGGTTATGCTGTGGATCTCTCTTTCACCGGTGTTTTTAATCGAAGAGCTAAAGCTCTCTAACTTTGGTTATGGACTGAGCCAAGTGCCGGTGTTGGGGGCGCTGATTTTTGGTAATTTGTTGTTAACGCGCTTGGTGGATCGTTATGCGCTGGGCCACACAGTGATTATCGGCTTTGTTTTGATGGGCATAGGGGCCTTTGTTTTACTATTGGGCCTTTTTTTCACCGATTATATTTTATGGAGTCTGATCCTAGGCATGGGCACCATTGCCGTAGGAGAAGGCTTAAGTTACGCCGTGATGTACCGCTTTGCTTTAATGGCATCACCCGTGGCTAAAGGTACCGTGGCAGCCGCGATGGCCACGGTAGTGATGGTGTTTTTCTCCGCCATGATTGAGCTAAGTAAACACGTGTATTTATGGCTGCACTTTACCGGGCTCTGGTTAATGTGTGCTCTATGTGTAGCGGCTTTTGCCGTGTTCTCTTATCCTCTGCTGATTACGATCATGAAAGAAAGAGAGCAAAGCGGTGTGACGGATCAGGTGTGACAAAAAACAGGATGTAGTCGCTAAGCCGAACTGCGCTTAATGACTACACCCCGCGTAATTAAAGCGCCGTGTATGAGCTAGCCCAGAAAACTGGTGTAAAGCCCATACACGGCGTTTTTTGTATTGGGTGACTGGAGCCACCCAAGGTGTTAGAGATTAGACTAAGACGCGCTCAATGCCGCCGGTATTGGCTTTTCGTACATAGTCTGGCATCCAGTTTTCACCTAATAGGTGCTTGGCCATTTCTACCACGATGTAATCCGCCTCTACGCCAGTATCCCCTTGGTAACGGGATAGACCTTGTAAGCAGGAAGGACAGGAGGTCAGCATTTTGACCTCACCGCTATAACCATCGGCCGTGATGGTGTTTTGGTTTTTCTGTAACTCTTCGAGCTTACGGAAGCGAATCTGGGTAGAGATATCAGGACGTGTGACGGCTAAGGTACCCGATTCACCACAGCAACGATCTGTCTTGATGGTGTTGTCTCCCACCAAGGACTTTACGGTGCGCATGGGGTCTTGGAGTTTCATCGGCGTATGACACGGATCGTGGTACATATAACGTACGCCTTTGGCGTCCTCTAGTTTGATGCCTTTTTCTAATAAGAATTCGTGAATATCAATGAGGCGGCAGCCTGGGAAGATTTTCTCAAATTCATACATAGATAATTGGTCATAACAGGTACCACAGCTGACGACTACCGTTTTAATATCCAAGTAGTTCAGCGTGGTCGCCATGCGATGGAAGAGCACGCGGTTATCCGTGATCATTTGATCGGCTTTTTCGAACTCACCATTACCGCGTTGTGGATAGCCACAGCATAGGTAGCCAGGAGGCAATACGGTTTGTACACCAGCATGCCAGAGCATGGCCTGGGTGGCTAAGCCGACTTGAGAGAACAGTCTTTCGGAACCACAGCCTGGGAAATAAAATACGGCTTCGGAGTCCGACGTGGTTTTATGCGGATCACGAATAATGGGGATGTAGTTATTGTCCTCGATATCTAATAATTTACGTGCGGGTTGCTTAGGTAAGCCGCCCGGCATTTTTTTATTGATAAAGTGGATCACCTGTTCTTGGATGGGGGCTTTGCCTACCGAGGCAGGAGGGTTGGCGGTTTGTTTACGAGCGGACACAGCCAAGACCTCGTGAGCCAAACGTTGTGCCTTGTAGCCCACATCAATGGCTTTACGCGTGATGTTGATCACTTTGGGTGATTTAGCGTTCAAAAAGAACATGGATCAACATCACGCGTAAAGCCATTGATGTGGGCTACAAGGCACAACGTTTGGCTCACGAGGTCTTGGCTGTGTCCGCTCGTAAACAAACCGCC
>DUNB01000031.1 GCA_012839585.1 Alcaligenaceae bacterium
CGTACCAAACTTGGTCACGGGTTCTTTGCAAATCGAATTAAGCGATAGTTTCACTTTTAACGCGCCGTATGCGCGTATTTTAATTATTGTGACCACCGTCGTTTTAATGATTGCGCTAAGTTTATTTATTAAATATTCCCGTATAGGCAGGGCTTCACGAGCTTGCTCTCAAGATTTAGGGATGGCAAATCTATTAGGTATTGATACTAGCCGCATCATTTCCTTTACCTTTGTGATCGGCGCGATGCTGGCCGCCGTAGGTGGGGTATTGATTGCGCTGGCTATCGGTAAACTCAATCCCTTTATTGGTTTTATTGCCGGGATTAAAGCCTTTACTGCTGCAGTGCTAGGGGGGATTGGCAGCATTCCTGGCGCTATGTTGGGCGGGGTGCTGCTGGGTTTGGCTGAAACCTTTGCCGCTGCCTATATCTCTTCGCAATATAAGGATATTGTGGCCTTTGCGCTGTTGGTGTTGATTTTGCTCTTCCGTCCTACTGGGCTATTGGGTAAACCTGAGGTGGAGAAAGTCTAATGGGCAAACAACTACAACATGCTTTTTTTGCTGCACTGGTCGCTGGGGTAATTATTGCCCCTGTCTTTGGATTTCAAATTCTACGGGTGGGCATGGACACCACCCTCAAGCCCGATTGGCCCATGATCTTTTGGGGCATGGGTATTGTGTTTGTGTTTCAGCTAATTCGTCCAAAGCTATTAGCTTTACTGGGAAAACGGCAGCAGACTTTCACCTTACCCACACTTAACCCCAAAGCGCGTCAGGGCTTGCTCATTCTGATTATTGCGGTGGCGTTGGTTTGGCCTTTTTTCTCAGGGCGTGCCCAGATTGACATCGCCACATTGGTATTGATCTATGTGATGTTGGGCTTGGGCCTAAACATCGTGGTGGGCTTTGCTGGTCTGTTGGATTTGGGCTTTGTGGGCTTTTACGCGGTAGGGGCCTATACCTATGCCTTGTTGTATCACTGGGCCGACTGGGGTTTCTGGGCCTCTTTGCCTGCTGCTGGCGCAATGGCGGCGCTATTTGGTTATTTGCTTGGTTTTCCTGTGCTGCGGTTACGTGGTGATTACTTAGCCATTGTGACGTTAGGTTTTGGGGAAATCATTCGCTTGCTGTTGATTAACCTGTACCCCATAACCGGTGGTCCAGATGGCATTTCGGGTATTCCTAAACCCACCGTCTTTGGTTATGTGATGGGACGTCGCGCGCCCGAGGGCGAACAAACCTTCCACCAGCTGATGGGCTGGGACTTTAGTAACGTAGACGTCATTATTTACCTCTACTTGCTGGCGCTGGTTTTGGCTTTGGTAACGCTATTTGTTTCTAATCGACTCATCCGTATGCCGGTGGGCAGAGCGTGGGAGGCGTTGCGCGAAGATGAAATCGCCTGTCGTTCATTGGGCTTAAACCCCACTGGTATCAAGCTCTCGGCTTTTACGATTGGTGCGATGTTTGCGGGCTTTGGGGGCGCGTTCTTTGCCGCTCGCCAAGGTCTAGTCAACCCAGAGTCTTTTACCTTTATCGAGTCTGCCCTCATCCTAGCGATTGTGGTGCTTGGTGGCATGGGGTCACAATTAGGCGTGATTTTCGCTGCGGTATTGTTGACGGTGGTGCCAGAAATCGCCCGTCAGTTCGCAGAGTACCGTATGTTGATTTTTGGTTTGGTCATGGTGGTGATGATGGTGTGGCGTCCCCAAGGCTTATTACCGGTTAAACGCCCGAATGTGGAGTTGAAAACATGATCCAACCTATCTTATCCGTAGAAAACCTATCTATGCGTTTTGGTGGTTTGCTCGCGGTAGATAACGTCAGCTTCGAGGTCAAACCTAATCAGGTATTTGGCATTATTGGCCCCAACGGCGCGGGTAAAACGACGGTGTTTAACTGCATTGGTGGTTTTTATAAGCCCTCCGAAGGGAAAATCGTCTTGGAAAACAAACCCATTCAAGGCAGGCCTAGCCACAAGGTAGCCCAGATGGGGTTAGTGCGAACCTTTCAAAACGTACGTTTGTTTAAGCAACTTACAGTCTTAGAAAACCTGTTGGTGGCTCAACATCAGCATTTAAATACCAGTCTGATCGCTGGGCTATTTAAAACCGCGGGCTATAAGCGTTCCGAGGAACAAGCACAGGCCGAAGCCGTGAAATGGCTTGATTTTATGGATTTGCGCCAATACGCCAACCGTGAAGCAGGTAACCTAGCCTATGGCCATCAACGACGTTTGGAAATCGCTCGTTGCATGATCACCAAACCGCGTTTGCTAATGCTGGATGAGCCCGCTGCAGGTCTAAACCCGCAAGAAAAACGCGATTTACAGCAATTGATTGATCAGTTACGTACGGATATGGGCGTGGCCGTTTTACTGATTGAGCACGATATGAGTTTGGTGATGGGGATTTCGGACGAAATTCTGGTGATGGAATACGGCAAACCCATTGCAGTGGGTTTACCTCATGACATCCAAAATGACCCGCGCGTAATTAAAGCCTACTTAGGAGAAGAATAGGATGTTAGAACTCACTAACGTAAGCACACATTACGGGGCCATTCAAGCCTTGGACCACGTGAATGTACGGGTCAATAAAGGGGAAATCGTTACCTTAATTGGTGCCAATGGGGCAGGTAAAACCACTTTGTTGATGACAGTATGTGGCTCACCCCGCGCTACCACAGGTTCCATTGTGTTCGAGGGCAAAGACATCACCCAAGATCCTACGCATATGATTATGCGTAACGGGATGGCACTATCGCCCGAGGGTCGCCGTGTGTTTCCAGACTTAACGGTCTCTGAAAACCTCAAAATGGGTGGGTTTTTTCTCAATAAGTCAGAAGTAGAGGCCGGAGAAGATCACGTATACGAATTATTTCCTCGTCTCAAAGAGCGCGCCCATCAACGGGCCGGAACCATGTCTGGGGGCGAACAGCAAATGCTAGCCATTGGTCGTGCCCTAATGACGAAGCCGCGCTTGTTGTTGTTGGACGAACCCACGTTGGGTTTGGCCCCTTTAATCATTGCGCAAATTTTCGAGATCATTCAAACCATTCGTGATGAGGGCGTCACTGTATTCTTAGTAGAGCAAAATGCCAATAAAGCGCTACAGGTGGCCGATCGCGCTTATGTGCTAGAAACAGGCAAAGTGGTTCTAGAGGATACCGGAACGAACTTACTCAGCAACGATGCCGTACGGAAGGCGTATTTGGGGTCGTAGTAGAGCATCCTTTTGATGCTTGGTAGGCGTCTTTTCAACGCCTGATAACCATCATCACTCTTAGCTGTATATAAACACAGTGGTTATGGTAGGCCGTAAAAAAGACAGCCTTCATCGGCTTAAAAGTAAAAATAGGCACCAAGGTTTAGTAACCTGGTGCCTATTTTTATGGTTTATGCATCAATGAATTAAAGCAGCCCCTCTGCTTTTAGGGCCGCTTGCACACCTGGGTTTTGTTGCATTCGTTCAAAAAATGCGTTTAATGCGTTAAAAGAGGACATGTCCAATTGCGCTCGATGCGCCCATCGCATGGCAACAAATAAGTAAGCATCCGCAATAGAACGAGTTCCAGTTAGGTAGTCTTTATCGGCTAATTGCTGATTCAACACAGCAAAAAAATTGTGTAATTTCAGCTTGGCATTTTTTTGAAGCTCTTGTTGTAGGGCTTCGCTTTGGGCATAACCGGCCACACCAAAAATTAAGCTCACATGACGATGCACATCAGCATTTAATAAACCTAGCCAGCGTCGTGTTTCGGCACGTTGTGCGAGGTTTTCGCCCAACAGATTGGCCTCGGGGTGTTTTTCTGCCACGTATTGCAAAATCGCCGTGCTTTGTGTCAACGGGGTGGGCAGCCCGTCATCGGTAAAAGCTGGTGCAGAGCCCAAAGGGTTAAGCGCCAAATAAGCAGGTTGCTTGAGCTCTTCGCGGCTAACAGCTTGCGATTGATAAGGCTGACCGCTCCACTCTAGGGTGATATGAACCGCCAAAGAGCATGAGCCTTGTAGGTAATAGAGTTTCATTTGTGCGTTTGCCTCGCTGGTTTGGGTTTTAAATGCTGTTCTAAGAACTGTTCCATGCGTTCGTAGAACTCAAATTTGTTTTCTTCGTTCTGAAAGCCATGACCTTCATTATCTTTGACCATGTACTCTACCTCTACGCCTCGTGCTTTTAGGGCGTTGACCATTTGGTCGCTCTCTGCTTTGTTGACACGCGGATCATGCGCACCCTGAGCAATAAATAGAGGGGTCTTGATATGCTGCGCATTTAAGGCGGGAGAGGTGGCCTCTAGGCGCGCCCGGTCTTTTTCTGGGTGACCTACCATGGTGTACATTTTTTCTAGTAAGGGACGCCAGTAGGGGGGGATGGTATCCATAAAGGTCAATAGATTAGACACCCCTACGTAGTCGATGGCGGCTGCATACACATCCGGTGTTTTGCAAAGGGCCATTAAGGTGGCGTAACCGCCGTAACTGCCCCCGTAGATGGCGAGTTTATTGGGATCCGCAATGCGTTGTTTTAAAAGCCAAGCCACCCCATCACTGATATCGTCTTGCATGCTTAAGCCCCACTGACCAAAACTGGCTTCCCAGAACTGACGTCCATAGCCCGTCGAGCCACGGAAGTTAATCTGCAATACGGCATAGCCGCGGTTGGCCAGAAATTGCACCTCGGGGTTAAAGCCCCAGCTATCACGTGCCCACGGGCCACCATGGGGGTTCACCACCACGGGTAGGTCTTTGGCCTCCACCCCAACGGGTAGAGTTAGGTAACCATGGATTTCTAAGCCATCACGTGCCTTAAAGCGTATGGGGCGCATGGTTGCCATATGAGCAGGGTTGAGGTTGGGGTTAATTTCGCCTAGATGGTGTAGCTGATGGGTGCTATCGTGATAAATAAAACGATGGCCCTGAGTGCGATCACTATAGGCGGCAACCACAAAGGTGTTTTCATCACGGGTGGCGCTTTGTAGGCTGATTTCATAGCCAGGCAACATGTCTTTGAGGCGCTGGTGACGGATGGCACTGATTTCATCGAAAAAATGAAAGTGCAGCTTGTCTGCTTCGAAAAATGCGGCCGTCAACACATGACGTAGACGCGAGTAACCCGCACCGAGTAAATCGTATTTGGCATTCTCAAAAATCAGTTGCTCGTCGTCGGGGTTGTTGGGATCAATCAGAACCAAGGCGGCGGTGTCGCGGCCGCGGTTACTTAGAGCGTAAAATTTTTGATTTTCTTTATCGAAAAATTGTGGGTTCACATCGGTGCGGAAGTCCGTTTGAATAATGGTTTCAAAAGGACTGCTCTCATCAGCGCGATACAATAAGGCCGTGTGTAAGCCATCGCTGGCAATGGCTAAGCGCACATGACCTTGATGGTCGGTTTGCCAGCCCACGATATTGCCTGGGTTTTCAGCGACCAGGGTTTGCTCTCCGCTATGGATGTTGACCCGATAGACATCAAAGGCTTCAGGATTGCGCGCATTGTGTGCGACCAGAAGGTGGTCTGGGTCGTCCTCTAAGTCGTCTTGGATGCCGGCTCTGGCGTTATCAAAGGGCGTTAAGTCTTTGACCTCGGCCGTTTTAGCGTCGACGGCAAGTACGTGATAGTTTTCATCCCCGTTAAAGTCTTTGGCATAGACCACGGTGTTTGGCCCTTTCCAAAAAAAGCCGTCCACATCGCGTTCGGTTTCTTTAGTTAGCTGCGTGGCCTGACCCACCGGCTTACCGTCTTTTAGTGCCTGTACGAATACATTCAGGCGAGTGCTATTACCGGTTTTGACGGGTTGTAAAAAACCGAGCATGGAGCCGTCATCGGAGAGCGCATAGGCGCTACGTTGTGGATTTTGGAAAAAATCACGTAATTCATAGCGCGGCGCCGGCGCGTTTTGTTGGTCCGCCAAACTAAAACTCATACAGATATCCTAAATACGTTACGATAGATAAACACGAAATCACGAAATTCTAACCCTATCATAGACCTAACGTGACTGAAACTACGTTAACGGTTTATGAGCGAATGATGATGCTTATGAATATTGTTTTTTTAGATCGCCAAACCTTAAGTCCAGAGGTGAGCTTAAAGCCTATTGATTTTCCTCATCACTGGCAAGAATATGGGCAAACTGCGGCAGAAAAAGTGGTGGAGCGTGCTAAAGAGGCGGATATTATCATCAGCAACAAAGTCCCGTTAAGTGCGCAAAGCTTGGCGCAGTTACCTCGCCTAAAACTGATTGCTATCCCCGCGACGGGCTTTAACCATATTGATCTGCAAACCTGCAAACAACAGGGCATTATGGTGTCGAATATTCCTGATTATGCCCAAACCACCGTGCCAGAGCATGTGTTGGCCTTACTGTTTGCATTACGACGTCAACTCATCCCTTATCAGCGTTCGGTGGCGGCAGGGCGCTGGCAGCAAAGTGGCCAGTTTTGTTATTTTGACTATCCTATTCGGGATGTGAAAGGTAGCACCTTAGGTATTGTGGGGGCAGGGGCTTTAGGCACAGCAGTGGCCACTCTGGCCAAGGCTTTAGGTATGCAGGTTCTATTTGCTGCCCGTAAAGGTCAAAACACCATCAAACCGGGCTATGTGTCTTTTGACACCATGCTGGCGCAAAGCGATGTGATCAGTCTGCATTGTCCCTTAACCGCAGATA
Organism: Alcaligenaceae bacterium; assembly: GCA_012839585.1. Lineage (GTDB taxonomy): Bacteria > Pseudomonadota > Gammaproteobacteria > Burkholderiales > Burkholderiaceae_B > Paenalcaligenes. Next base: position 6,665 of record DUNB01000031.1, read on the forward strand.
ATGCGCAGTTATTGGGGGTGGCTGAGTTTGCCGCCATGAAAAAAAAGCCGATTATTATTAATACGGCGCGAGGAGGCCTAATTGACTCACAAGCCTTGGTGGAAGCACTGCAGGCCGGACAGATCCGAGCAGCAGGCATCGATGTCACCGATCCAGAGCCTCCAGCTCAGGATCATCCTTTTATGCAGATCCTGGATAGGGATGACTTTATTCTGACGCCACATGTGGCTTGGGCTTCCATCGAGGCGATGCAGTATCTAGCCGACCAATTAATTGCTAATATTCATGCTTTTGCAAAGGGTAGTCCTACCCATTTGGTGTATTAAATGACAGCGTTGTATTTACCGAATTTTCGATTAGACGGCCAGCTGGCCTTAATTACTGGGTCTGGACAGGGCTTGGGCAATGCGATTGCCTGGGCGTGCGCCGCCAGTGGTGCCAAGGTCATACTTAATGGTCGTAATAAAGAAAGCCTACTAGCCCAACAAGATGCTTTTGCTCAAGCGGGTTACGAGGCGGAAATCTTTGTACAAGACGTTGCTGACTATGACTTATATGCGCATAATCATAATATATTATGTAAAGAAATTGGAGTTCCTAGTATTCATATCAACTGCGTTGGGCAGCGATTACGAAAGGGGTTCAATGATTGCACGCCCACAGAAATCGTTCAGCACATACAGACTAACCTGACCGCTACCGTGCAGGTTTCTCGTTTGGCTGCGATGCAAATGCAAAAAGTACAAATCGCAGGGCGTATCATTAGTCTTTCATCCATTGCGGGACGCATCGCGCGCTTAGGTGACAGTATTTATCCTATTGCCAAACAAGGCATTGAAGCCATGGTCAAAGCCTTGGCGGTGGAGTACGGGGCGAGCGGAATTTGCAGTAACGGCATTGCGCCAGGGACTTTTGCCACTGAAAGCAACCAAGCCTTGGCCAATGACCCCGTCAAAGGGCCTTTGGTGCTAGGCAGAAACCCGTTACAGCGTTGGGCGCAGCCCGCTGAAATTGCTGGAGCTGCTGTTTTTCTTGCTTCACCTGCCGCCTCCTATGTGAATGGTCATGTTATGGTGGTAGACGGTGGTTTTTCTATCGCTTTTTAATTCTTTTTATTGATGTTTATGCTCCCTATACGTATTGCGATAAATGGTTATGGCCGCATTGGGCGTTGTGTGTTACGCGCTATCTATGAACGTGGTCTAGATCAACAATTTCAAATTGTGGCGATTAACGAGCCCTCTGATTTAGAAACCATGGCGTATTTAACGCAATTTGATTCAACGCATGGCGTATTTCCAGGGAAAGTCGGGCGTAGCGAGGATCACTTGCTTATCAATGGCAAAGAGATTGCCGTGTTTCATGAGAAAACACCTGATGCTATTGATTGGAAGCGTTTAAACATCGATATTTTGTTGGAATGCTCGGGCGTATATAGCCAGCGCGCTGACTTGCAAAAGTTTATTGATGCCGGCTGCCCACGCGTTTTAGTTTCACAGCCCACCGACAGTGCCGAAGAGGTGGATTGCACGGTAGTGCTAGGAATTAACGATGAGGAGCTAAACGGTAAACAGAAAATTGTTTCTAATGCTTCCTGTACCACCAATGCCATTATTCCGGTTCTGGCTGAGTTGGATGCGGCCTATGGCGTCGACTATGCGTTTTTGACTACATTGCATTCGGTCATGAACGATCAGCCTATGATTGATGGCTATCACCACAATGATCTGCGTCGCACGCGTTCGGCTATGCAGTCAATGGTGCCAGTGGCAACAGGGCTGGCTCGCGGTGTAGAACGATTATTACCGCAATTGCAAAATAAGGTTCAAGCCAAAGCCATTCGTATTCCCATTTTAAATGTCTCGGCCATCGATATGATGGTTCGTTTACGTAGACCGACTGTTAAAGAAGAAGTTAACAGCCTATTTATACAGGCGGCGCAACGCCATCCGGACACTTTGGCCTATTCAGACCGGCCACATGCCTCCATTGATTTTAATCACGATGCGCACTCCGCCATTATTGATGGCAGCCAAACCTGTACCAATCAAGATGGATTGGTAAACTTATTCGTCTGGTTTGATAATGAATGGGGCTTTGCCAACCGTATGGTTGATATTAGCCAGTTGTGGGCAAAGCGCTTTTTAGTCTCAAACTAATACAATATTACCGTCTGTCTTGCATGATTTATTTAAGGAGCATCCATGCAAAACAAGCGTATAGAATCCGACTCCATGGGCACCATCGAGGTGCCTACCTCTCATTACTGGGGCGCTCAAACTCAGCGCTCTCTAGTCAATTTTCCTATTGGTGTAGATCGATACAAGTTAAGCCCTGTTTTAATTGAATCTCTAGGCATTTTAAAGCAGGCCGCTGCCAAGGCGAATCGAGACCTAAAGCAAATCCCAGAAGACGTTGCTGATTTAATTATCGCTGCCGCCGATGAGGTGATCAAAGGTCAACATAATGCTGAGTTTCCCTTGGTGATTTTTCAAACGGGATCTGGCACCCAAAGCAATATGAATAGTAACGAGGTCATTTCAAACCGGGCTATTGAAATAGCCGGTGGAGAGATGGGCTCTAAAACCCCTGTGCATCCCAATGATCATGTCAATAGAGGGCAGTCCTCAAATGACACCTTTCCTACCGCTATGCACATTGCCGTGGCCTTAGCGGCGCAGCGCCAGCTGTTTCCCAACGTCACCAGACTGCGCAACGAACTAGCGACTTTGTCAGAACGATATTCGGACTTGGTTAAGACGGGGCGTACGCATTTGCAGGACGCTACGCCGATAACGCTAGGGCAGGAAATAGGGGCTTGGGTTGCGCAAATTGACTTCTCCCTTGCAAATCTGGAGCAGCAATTGCAGGGCATTTATGACTTGGCCATAGGGGGAACAGCGGTAGGCACGGGCTTAAATGCACACCCTGAGTTTGGTGATAAAACCGCGGCGTATATTGCAGAACACACCGGAATGCCTTTCAAAAGTGCTGATAATAAGTTCTTTGCGTTGTCGGCGCATGATGCGTTGGTTAATTTTTCAGCGGCGTTGCGTACCTTAGCCGGTGCGTTATATAAGATGGCAAACGATGTGCGTTGGTTAGCCAGCGGACCGCGTTGTGGTATAGGAGAAATTCATATCCCTGAAAATGAGCCGGGCTCATCCATCATGCCCGGAAAGGTAAATCCCACCCAGGCTGAGGCCCTAACGATGGTTTGTGTGCAAGTGTTTGGCAATGATGCGGCGGTGGCTTTTGCCGGTAGCCAAGGCCATTTTCAGCTGAATGTATATAAGCCGGTGATGGTGCACAACGTGCTAGAAAGTATGCAGCTTTTAGGTGATGCATGCGCGGCGTTTACTGAGCATTGCGCCATAGGAATTACCCCTGATCGTGAAAAAATTGCTTATTTTCTGGATCAAAACCTGATGTTGGTTACCGCATTAAATAGACACATAGGCTATGACAAAGCGGCCGCCATCGCAAAGCTTGCCCATCAAAAAGGGCTAAACCTGAAAGAGGCGGCCTTGGAGTTAGGCTATGTCACAGCCGAGGAATATGATGCTTGGATTAATCCTCTGACCATGACACAAGCTGATGCCCAGTAAAAAACGCCAATTATTTAATTAGCGTGACGGGCACATCGAGGCTATGTAGGATTTTTGTGGCTACAGAACCTAACAGTAAGCCGGGAACGGCGCCTAAACCGCGCGTTCCCATTACGATGTGATCGCAGCCTTTTTGTTCTACATATTTTTTAGCTATCTCGGCAACATGACCAACCTCTACATAGGTTTTATATGGTACATCCACGGTAGCTAAATAAGCGTTGGATTTTTCTAAGGCCACGTTGCCCTCGTCTTGATAATAGGACTGCAAGACCTCAGGGGCGAAAAAACGGGCGGCATTGTTGGTGATTACAGGTGCTTGTACGTTTAAGACATGAACAGTGCACTCATGGCTTTGTTGTTGAGCGAACTGAACGGCGGCTTTTAATGCGCGCAGGGCGGCATCGGAGCCATCAACGGGAACTAAGATGTTTTTCATGACAAGCCTTGTGTAAAAAATATAATAAATCTACAGTGTATTTTAAGCGATTTTTAACATGTCAAAGCACATAGAAAGTGCGATAATGACGCTTGGTGCTGTGTAAACAGCCTTGTGTATAGGAGTTGTATATGAAAATCAAATATTTAGCAGCGTGTTTGCCTTTGGTATTTGCCGCTGGTGTCGCCAAAGCCGATGCCCCAACGTATGAACAAGTTAGCGAAATCTTGCAGAAAAACGCCTGTTTAGCCTGTCACCAGGTAGACACTAAGGTGGTAGGTCCAGCCTACAAGGATGTCGCAGACAAATACAAAGATGATGCTGCAAACGCTGAGCTTTTGGCCAAGCACATCAAAGAGGGTAGCCAAGGCGTATGGGGCGCAGTCCCTATGCCTCCTAATGCTGGTATCACCGATGACGATCTAAGCGTCGTTGTTGACTGGCTAATGGCCGGGGCGCCTAACTAGTTATCAGCTAGTGAGCTGACTGTTATTCCTGAAAGGCAGTAACAGTCCATTAAAAAAGCACTATATGTTACTAATCATATAGTGCTTTTTTATTTATGTATATCGAGCTTGACCCTTAGGATCAGAATTTTTTGCGCTGAATCAATAATTACCGCAGATCACATCAGTAATTGAAGCAAGTATTAAAGCAGATTGAGTTCAAGCTACCATTTGATTTTATGTTTGTCCTCAGTGGCATCATGTCGCGCATCATCAGCAGTATGCAAATACCGGTTCGTTGTATTGATAGACTCGTGACCCAGGGTGTCACGCACATGCAGTAAATCCATGTCCTGCTCTAGCATATGTGTACCTGCAGTATGCCGTAACCAGTGGGTGGAGGCTTGCTCTACGTGCTGAGCCTCGCCCTCAAACTCGGGGCCTTGTGCACGTAATCGCGCGGCGGTATCAGTAAAAATACGCTTCACAATCAAATGAATGGCGGCACGCGTTAAGGGTTTGTTTTGTACTGAACCTATGGGCAAAATTAAAGGCAGATCCTCATTAGCCATAGGGTAAGGGGGTAGGCCTTTAAACGTTCTGTAGGTTGCTAGTTCATCCATGAGCTCAGAGGTCACAGGGACGGTACGCGTTTTTTGCCCTTTGCCTGTGATATCCATCCACCACCGCAGCGCACCATGACGATCCCGTCTGGAAAAGAGGGCGCCCATGCGGTTTTGGCTTAGCTCTGACACACGCAACCCACATAGATACAACAATGAAAACAACCAACGGTAGCGGTAATAGTGTTCTCGCTCACGCTCTGTGTCTTGCGGCAGTTGGGCTATACAGGTTTTGACCTGCTCCCAGAGATCCATATCTAAATAACGCTGCATGCGTTTGGGCGGCGCGATACGAGCACCGCGTAAGACGGCCAAGGGGTTAGCTGCTAAATACCCGGCGGAAACCAGCCAAGTGAATAAACTATTTAATACGGCTAAGGCTTGGCGAGTGCTGCTCGTAGAAAGCGGGCCTACAAAAGGGCGCCAGTCAGGATGAGATCTAGCGACTTTTGAGCCATTTTTTAAAATCCAGGTGGCAGCTGGCTGCGGGTCTTGTAGAAAATACTGATAACGCAATAAATCTTCGTGCGTCAAAGACGAAATCGCCTTGTTGGCCTCTAGGTTAGCCCACAATAAAAGGCGTTCGGCCTCTTTTCTATAGCTATTAAAGGTGTTGGGGCTGTCTATATATTGAGCCAACCAGGCCTTGATCGCATCGAGGTCGTTGTCCGCTTGTAAAAGGGTGGATGGATTATGAGCACGGTTCGTCCCCATCGTGCCATCAATAGCGCTGGAAATAGGCGCATAAAACTCTAAGGCGGCGGGAACAATTGAATTCATAGTTTCACACTGAGGTAAATGGGAGGCTGCAAAAATCTAATTATACCTACTGCCTAGGTCTACCTAAAGCCGCTTCAATTTTTCAATTGGAAAAACGGCTGTGTTATATCTTGTTGGAGACGGTTTTTTTGAGCGCGGCTTGTAAGGCTGTTTTTTGGGATTCTCTCTGAACCCAACTAACCCGAGTCGGAGCGCATCCATTTTTAAACAGCCTGTTTGTCCAGTTATATGAGTTGGTTTTTCGGGACTGCAGCTTAAATCAGAAAACGAACGTGGTAGAGCGATTTTAAACGTCATGTTCAGGCTAGCTGCAAAACTCATATTTACCAGCTTTTTCTATTATTCATCATTATTCGTAAACTTGACATTATGTTGATAATGTCAAATCAAGCTATAATATAGTTGATTATTTTACGTATTACGTAATAATATTGAATATGTTTTCAAGTTAAACCAACAAAGCAAAACAAACACCTTTTGAATTCGCGTCATAGCTTGGTGCTTTGCGCTATATTTAGATGTTGTTTGTTTTGCGCCATTTTTGCTTTTTATTGTTTTAAGGTCTTGCCATGAGTCAATCTGCTTTAACCGAATCACAACTACATATCGCTGTAGAACAATTACGTAGTCAGCACAGCAATACGATTGATTTGTACAAGGCCGTCGCGGCGTTATTGTTTTTTCAATACGACAGCACGCCGACCACCAACCGCATGTATCAATTAGTGCGAAAAGGCAGCATGAGCGCCCCGGCGGAAGCTTTGCGTTTGTTTTGGCAAGAATTACGTGAACGTAGCCAGGTGCGTATGGAACAAGCCGATATCCCTGCTACGCTAAAACAAAGCGTAGGCAGTTTGGTGGCTCAGATTTGGGAAGAAAGTTTGGATCAGGCCCAACAAGCGACAGAACAAAGTAGCCAGGCCCTGCAGGTAAAACTCGCCTTGGTGCAAAAAGCGCAGCAAGAAAGCCTCGAGGACCTTCATGCATTACAAGACGCCCTGCTTCAGGCGCAACAACAATTACAACAACAAGATGAAAAAATCGATCGTCTACGTGCAGACGCACAGCAGACACAATTGCAAAACGCCGCCCTGCAACAACAAGTTCAGCTTTTGAATGAACAAAAGCAGGATTTAGTGCAACAACATGAAAAAGCCCTTTTGGCGCAAAAAGAGCAAATTAGTCTTAGTGAACAACGTGCTGCTGATATGGAAAAATACGCGCGTTTAGAAATTGAGCGCGTACGACAAGAATCCATCAAAGCACAACAGCAAGAACAACAGCGTTTTGCCGAATTACAGCAAAAGCATCAAAATCAGCTCCAGCAACATCAGGATTTGCAGACCTCTTATGTTGAGTTGCAACAGCAATACCGCTATCAGCAAAATCTATTAGAACAATCAGCCAAACAACAACAGCTTATAGAGGATAAAAACCAAGATTTACACGCCCTTTTACAGCAACTACAGCTGCAACTTGCCAAATCCTCTGCAATACGTAAAACAACTCGATCTGGCCCTAGTCGTTTGGCTAAACAACGAGCTCAAACCACTCGCTAATCAAATTAAGATTGGAGTACTACTCCATTAACTAGGCTTTAATGCCTGTCCTTAACGTAGAGCATGACTGTTTAGAGCTAAGTACAGAAGGCTTCACATTAACAGTTGGCAGTCTATTTCCTAGCCGGCGGAGCTTTTCATGCTAAATAGCGAGTGATTAAGCACTGCTCTTAGACCTGGCTTTAGATAAGCAGGTTAATGCTACTTGCTTTAAATACCTAGGTTCGCGTCTTATTGGTTGAAAACGAGAAAGATAAATTTAACATAATCAATGTTTATTATGCGCTTAATAATAAGGTTTAGTATGCTCGTAATGCTTCTTAGTCAGACTGAGGGATGCTCCATTTGGCTTAAAAGATCAAAGTACAGCGAGAAATAAAGCTTTGTTTAAGTTCTCTCATCAGCAAAGAAATACGACTGAATAGGTTGTATTGTTCCATTTAAAACAATAGTTAATTGCTAGATCAGCACTTTTTTGAACCAATCAAAAAAGGTACAGTATCACTAATGATTAAAAC
>DUNB01000032.1 GCA_012839585.1 Alcaligenaceae bacterium
AGGAACACGGTGGTGCCGCGTTGTTTTAAATCATTGATGGCCGCTACCAAGGCGCGTTCGCCCACATCATCGAGGTTTGAGTTTGGCTCGTCCAATACCACCATGGCCGGGTTGCCGTACATCGCACGTGCCAAACCAAGACGTTGTTTTTGACCACCCGATAGCGACACACCCCCGCCGCTACCCAATGGCGTGTCGTAGCCTTTGGGTAAACGCAAAATCATTTCGTGTACGCCGGCGCGTTGCGCGGCTTGGATGATTTTCTCTGAATCTGGTTCGGCAAAACGGCAGATATTTTCTGCAATGGTGCCGTCGAATAGCTCAATATCCTGTGGCAAATAACCCAAATGTGGGCCGAGTTCATCTTTGTTCCAAAGATAAATGTCCGCACCGTCCAGACGTACACTGCCTGCACGCGCGCCCCAGACCCCGACCAAAAGTCGGGCTAAGGTGGATTTGCCCGAGGCCGATGGCCCAATCACCCCAACCACCTCGCCAGGTTGTGCCTCAAAGCTGACCCCACGCAAAATAGGGGCTGGTTGCCCTGGGGCGCCTGCGATCAGGTTTTCGACCAATACATGGCCTTTGGGAGCGGGCAAGGACAGGGTTTCGCCACGCTGAGGGGCACTTTCTAGTAATTCATCTAAGCGTTTGTAGGATTCACGCGCTGCAATCATGTGCTTCCAAGCCCCAATCACCTGCTCAACAGGGGCCAACGCCTTGCCCATAAGCAACGAACACACAATCATCATGCCCGGTGTGATATCACCGGTTAACACCAATACCGCACCGGCAGCCAAGATCAAGGACTGCAAGTACATGCGAATAAAGCGAGTGGCCCCGGTAAAGCGCGCGCCACGGTCAGAGGCGAGGGTTTGCAAGCTTAATACGTGGGCGTGCATTTTTAACCAGCGCATCCGTAAGCCAGGCAACATCCCCATGGACTCAATGACCTCGGCATTACGTAAGTGATTATCCGCAAAATGCGAGGCAGCCACTGAAGCCCGGTTCGCATCGGCTAAGGGTTTTTGTGTGCTGACGCTATTGAAGTAAGCCAGCACGATGAGCACAATGGAGCCGCCCAGCATCACAAAGCCTAAAATGGGGTGGATTAAAAACGCCACCCCCATATAAATGGGTGTCCAAGGGGTATCGATAAAGGCAAACAACGAGTTACCCGTCATGAACTGACGCACTGTGGCCAAGTCATTGAGTGCCTGAGAAGGGTTCCCGCCTGACTGGCGTAAATTACGCTCAAAAGAGGCGGTAAACACCCGTTGATTTAAGGTCATGTCCAGCTTATTTCCCACTCGAATTAGTACTCTGGAGCGCGCAAACTCCAGTAAGGCGGAAATTAAGTACAAGCCCCCTACCAATAACACCAACATTAACAATGTGGTTTCATTACGACTGCTGAGAACCCGGTCATAGACTTGCAACATAAATAGAGCCGGTGTGAGCCCTAATAAGTTGATTACGCAGCTAAAGGCAGCCAAACTATAAAAGGTTTTTCTAAACTGATGGATGGCTTGGCCAAGCTCGGTGCGATTGGTAGGCTTCATGGTTGACCTAAAAGACAACGCAGCAAGGGCTGCGTAAAAACTCGATAAATGTGGTAACAGTCTTGGTGCTGAAAGCGAACGATTATATCATGTAGGCTTTAGCCCTATTGGCTTGTTTGTATCTTAATTCTTTTGAGAAATCTATGCGTATTCTTGTTACCGGCGGTGCCGGATTTATTGGCTCTGCCGTTATTCGTCATCTGATTACAGATACGACCCACACCGTAGCAAATCTAGATAAATTAAGCTACGCGGGTAATTTAGCCTCTTTGGGTGATGCGGCTCAATCGGATCGTTACCATTTTTATCACCATGATATTTGCGATGCCGAGGCATTAAAAGCCATTTTCGCTGAGTTTAAGCCCACGACTGTGATGCACTTGGCGGCTGAATCGCATGTGGATCGCTCAATTACCGGCCCTGGGGAATTTATACAAACCAATATTGTCGGCACCTACCAATTATTAGAGGCGGCGCGTTTATATTGGAATGATTTACCAAATAGCGAAAAAGACGCATTTCGTTTCCATCATATTTCCACCGATGAGGTGTATGGCGATTTAGACGGTACGGACGATTTATTTACCGAAACCACGCCGTATGCACCGAGTTCCCCTTATTCGGCATCCAAGGCCAGCTCCGATCATTTAGTGCGCGCTTGGCACCGTACCTATGGCTTGCCCATTTTGGTCACTAACTGTTCCAACAACTACGGGCCCTATCATTTCCCCGAAAAACTCATCCCGCACATGATTCTTAGTGCTTTGGCGGGCAAACCTTTGCCGGTGTATGGCAATGGTCAACAGATTCGTGACTGGTTGTACGTCGAGGATCACGCCCGTGCGTTGGTTAAGGTCGCCTCCGAGGGCATCCCTGGCGAAACCTACAACATTGGTGGTCACAACGAAAAAGCCAACATTGATGTGGTCAAAACCATCTGTGCCTTGTTGGACGAACTACGCCCCCGTTTGGTGGATGGCGTCCAAAAACCTTATGCAGAGCTCATCACCTTTGTGACGGATCGTCCTGGCCATGATGTGCGTTATGCCATCGACGCCGCCAAGATCGAACGTGAATTGGGCTGGACCCCGGATGAAACCTTTGATTCAGGGCTACGCAAAACGGTGCAATGGTATTTGGATAACGAAGCCTGGTGGCAAGACGTTCTAAGCGGCAACTACCGTTTAGAACGTATTTAATGCTGCTGCATTAGCATGTCTTATCCTGCTATCGATGTGTTGCTGGCTGCCTATAACGGGGCGGCCTACATACCAGCGCAAATTCAATCCATTCTGGATCAAGACTATCCCGGAATGATACGCATTTTTGTTCGGGATGATGGTTCAACGGACCATACCGTTGCTCTCGTGCAGGCGATGCAAGCGCAGCCCCTGCCCCCGTTACGTCAAATCGAGTTATTACAACGCACCTCGGGTCAGGGCAGTGTTTCTACGAACTTTGCGGCCTTAATCGAGGCGGCCAGTGCGGATTACATGGCTCTGGCGGATCAAGATGATGTGTGGTTGCCTTATAAATTGCGTATTCAAATGGATGAGCTGCTCCAGGCCGAGCAGCAACACGGCCGCACCACGCCTCTGTTGATTTGCACCGATCTGACCGTGGTCGATGCCCAGTTACATCCCCAGCACCCGTCGTTTTGGCGTTTACAAAAGCTGCACCCGAGCTGGGCGCAGCACTGGCATCTGCTCTTGGTACAAAATATGGTGACAGGTTGTACCACGCTGTTCAATCAAGCCGCCAAAGCCGTTATGCTACCTATGCCCACCGCACACGGTGTTTTCCATGATCATTGGATGGCCACCGCTGTGGCTTATCATGGTCATGTGGTCCCTTTGGCTGAGCAAACGGTCTTATACCGTCAACACGGTCAGAATGTGGAGGCAGCTCATGCTTTTGATCACCACTATCAAAGGCGAAAATTGATGCAGCTGGGGCGCATCGTGCGCCGTAGCCAAACCATTGCTCAGGCCTTAGACCAGCCGCGTGGTGCTGCTTTTATTTTGTGGCATAAACTACGCCTAGGTGTAAAACGCCTTTTTCTCTAATTCTTATTTTTTTTACGCGCGATGCACAAACGACTCTTAATACTGGGAACCCGGGGCGTACCCGCTAATCACGGGGGCTTTGAGACCTTTGCCGAAGCGCTTTCGACCTACCTGGTCCAAAAAGGCTGGCGCGTCACCGTCTACTGCCAAGAAGACTGGAACCGCACCACCACCTACGAAACCATGTGGGGCCGGGTGCGTAGAGTGCACATTCCCGTTAAGCAAACCGGGGCCTTGGGCACCATTGTGTTCGATCTAAAGGCGGCTTTGCATGCGCGCAAGCAACCCACACTGGCCCTAACCTTGGGTTACAACACCGCTATTTTCAACGTGTTGCAGCGTAGGCGCGGTAGAGCCAACCTGTTTAACATGGATGGCATCGAATTCCGACGCGCCAAATGGGGCCGAGTGGCCAAGCTCTGGTTCTGGATTAACGAGCGTATTGCCTGCTGGACGGGTACCCATTTAATTGCGGACCACCCGGAAATCAAGGCACATTTAGCTACCCGCACCAGCGAAAAACGCATCACCATGATTCCGTATGGGTCGGATGTCATCACCGATGCCAGTGCGGCGCCGGTGCGCGAACTGGGTTTAGAACCAGGTAAGTTTTCCACCGTGATCGCCCGCCCAGAGCCCGAAAACTCCATTTTGGAGATTGTGCAGGGTTTTAGTCAGCAACCGCGTGGTCACACCTTGGTGGTGTTAGGGGATTTTGATGAGAACAATGCGTATCACCAACAGGTCTTAGCCTCTGCCAGCACCGAGGTCAAATTCGTGGGCGCTATTTACGACAAGCCCACCGTCAGTGCTTTGCGCTATCACAGTTATCTTTATGTACACGGGCATCAGGTCGGCGGCACCAATCCATCGCTGGTCGAGGCCTTGGGTGCGGGCAATCCTATTTTGGCGCATGACAATCCGTATAATCGCTGGGTCGCTGGCGATGAGGCCGCCGTTTACTTTACCGACGTGACCAGCTGCGCTGCTCAATTTAGTGCTTTGCTGGATCATCCTGACCAAGCGCTTGCCATGAGAAAAGCGGCTCGTTTGCGGCATGCTGAAAAATTCACTTGGGAACAGGTGTTATCCGCCTACGAAAAATTATTAACACGCCATAATCCGTACCAACCGGGCCTTGAGGATTAGGAAAGTCGCCTTGAATAGTCATTATCGTAGTCCCCCTTCCATTTTTGCTGAACGCTATCCTGTCGCCTTTGGGGCAGGAGTGGTGGACTTTTTGTTGTTATTTGGAGCGGGACATCTTGCCTATTGGCTGCGGTTTCAACAGTGGGAGATGAGCGAGTGGTATTTGTTGGCCACCCTACTGTTTAGTTTGACCATTATTTTGTGCCAAGCCACCACCCAAAGCTATGGCTCTTGGCGTGGTCAGGCTTTTACCCGTCCTTTGGCGCGTCTGATCTGGGCCTGGATAGGTGCCCTTTTGATCTTGGCTGTCATCGCTATTGGGGCCAAGTTAGCGCATTATTTTTCACGCTACTGGATGGGCTATACCGTTACGGTGGGCCTGCTGGCGGTCGTGAGCTTTAGGCTGATTGTGTTTTTTATCTTGTCTCGTTTACGGGCCAAGGGTAAAAACCAAAAAAATATCGTTGCTATCTGTGACGCAGAAGAAAAACACAATATTTTCGTTCTGAAGGACAGTTTGCCGGCTCAAGGCTATTCCATTCGCCACACGATACCGGTATCAGATGATGCACACTTTTTGGTTGAGCTCAGCCAAACCGTCGCCAAACTAACGCCGCACGAGGTCTGGATCTGCTTGCCTTTATCCGAGGGCGATAAGATCAAAGAAATCTTGCACGTGCTGCGTCATCAGACCATTGAAATCCGTTTTATTCCGGATATGTCTGACTTGTCTTTGCTGAATCACCGCATTACTCAAATTGCGGGTATGTACGCCATCGACATTAGCTGCAGCCCCATGGACGGCAGCGCCCGTTGGGTGAAACGCACCGAAGATTTAGTTCTGGGCAGCCTTTTCTTTTTGATGTCACTGCCGCTTTGCCTACTCATCTACATCGCTATTAAGCTTACTTCCCCGGGGCCTGCTCTCTTTAAGCAGCGCCGTACCGGCTTTAATGGCAAAACCTTCAAGGTCTATAAATTCCGATCCATGGAGGTGCATAACGAAGAAAGCGGCGAGGTCACCCAAGCCACCGCCAATGATCCTCGCGTGACCCGTTTGGGTGCTTTTTTGCGTAAAACCAGTTTGGACGAATTGCCGCAGTTCTATAACGTGCTCCAAGGCCGCATGTCCATTGTGGGACCACGCCCCCATGCCCTGGCGCACAATGAACAATACAAAGACCTGATTGAGTCCTACATGAAACGCCACAAGGTTAAACCCGGCATCACGGGCTGGGCTCAGGTGAATGGATTACGTGGCGAAACCGACACCATAGAAAAAATGCAACGTCGTGTGGAATTTGACCTGTGGTACATCAATAACTGGTCTTTGTGGTTAGACCTGAAAATCATTGTGTTGACGATTTTCAAAGGTTTCATCAACAACAAGCCTTGATCTACCAACCATGACGAAATGCGATGACGGCATGATCAATCATCGTTTTACGCAACACCATTCCTGTTTTAAACTAGTGTTAACTTATTCGTTAACCAGCTTAATTGAAGGCGGAGACACATGAAAACCTATCGTATTGGTCAAATCGTACCTAGCTCTAACACCACCATGGAAACCGAAATCCCTGCGATGCTAAACGCACGCATGGCGGTCAATCCTGAAGACCGTTTCACTTTCCACTCCTCGCGCATGCGCATGATGAACGTGACACCCGAGGAGCTAAAAGCCATGGACGCCGCCAGCGACCGTTGCGTAGTGGAATTGGCCGACGCCCGTTGTGATGTGATGGCGTACGCGTGTTTGGTGGCCATTATGGCTCAGGGTAACGGTTACCACCGTCAGTCCCAAGAGCGTCTCGAAGCCGCCGTAAAGAGCACAGGCGTTGATATTCCTGTATTGAGCTCGGCCGGTGCCTTGGTTAACAGCATGACCGAATTCGGCATCAAAAAAGTGTCCGTGATCACTCCTTACATGAAGCCCCTAACCAAATTGGTTGTGGACTACATCGAGCACGAAGGCATCGAAGTGAAAGACTCCATCAGCCTAGAGGTGTCTGACAACCTAGAAGTGGGTCTATTGAACCCAGAAAACTTGCTAGAGCACGTAAAACGTTTGGATCACGATGGCGTAGACGCCGTGGTCTTATCCGCTTGCGTACAAATGCCTTCCTTGCCTGCAATCCAGCGCGCTGAAGACATGATCGGCAAGCCTGTGCTTTCCGCTTCGGTGGCAACGGTTTACCAAATGCTAAAAACACTAGGCCTAGAAACACGCGTTCCTAACGCAGGTTTCCTCTTGTCCGGTAAAAAATCTATCTAATTAGGTGGTTTAGGGGCTGGTCTGATCAAGTAGCTGTAGATCGCTCTGATCAGATAGCTTTGGCTGTTTAACTAGGTGGCATTAAGTCACTCTGACCAGACTAAAGACAGCCCCGCTCGACGCTAATGCCCCTATGGGGTGCAGATGGATCTCGTGTTGGGCTGGCCTTAGGTAAATCGCTCTATTCCAGCCCAACAAAAAAACGACTCATTACCACATAAGGTATTGGGTCGTTTTTTTATGCTGGGTGTACTATTACGCTGTACATAGGAGCTTGGTATGGATTTAGTAAGTTTGCGTCTGTTTGTGCGCGTGGTAGAGGAAGGCACTATCAGTTCTGCCGCCTCTAGAGAACACATTGCTGCGGCGGCGGTCAGTCGTCGTATTGCCGAATTAGAGAACCAATTAGGCACCCCGTTGTTACGCCGCACGAATAAGGGGGTCAGCCCCACCCAAGCGGGCCTAGAGCTGCTTTACCGGGCGCGTAGCGTGCTAAATAGCGTGCAAGACATCAAACATCATATTCAAGGCTATTCGCAGGGTCAGCAGGGCTATATTCATGTGTTAGCTAATATTTCAGCGATTACACAAAACTTACCTCAACTATTAGCCGAATTTATTTCTGAACACCCCTCTGTTCATTTAAAAATTGAAGAAAAAAATAGCTTAAACATTGTTTACGATATTGAGAAATCGCAGGCAGATATCGGCATTTATACGGACTTACCTCACGATGCCAACATTGAGTCATATTTTTTTCGATCTGATGTATTGGGTTTATTAGTCCCTCGGTCACATCCTTTATCAAAATTTAACAATTTGCATTTCGAGCAATGTTTAGATTTTGAACAAATCATTTTGCGCTCTGGCACCCAAATTAACTACCAAATTACCAAGACCGCCATGGCGGCGAACCGCAGTGTAAACATCCGTGCAGAGATCGACAGCTACGAGGCGATGTGCCTATTAGTCAATGCTGGCATGGGGATTGGCGTCTTGCCCTATCAAAGCACGCGCACCTTTCACATCCCGAATACACACTTTATTCATTTAAAAGACTCGTGGGCACAACGCAAATTATTATTAGCCGTGCGTAAGAAAAAAGAATTATCAGCGAGCGCAAAGCGGCTATTAGATTTTTTACAGTCAGATAACAACCACACTTAGAGCAAACCCTAGTTTATTTTCCTTGACGCTAGGGTGTGTTCCGACTATAGTTTGTTCTGTAGGTTATCAAGTTCGTCCGAAGTTCGATCAATACAGTTTGCTAGACAGTAAATCGCATTGCCTAATTTTGTACCTTGACAATCTGTTCTTAGAGCACATTGGCTCATTATTAATTTAGGAAATGCATCATGCAAACAGAATACGGCACCGTAAAATGGTTCAACAACGAAAAAGGCTTCGGCTTCATCTCCCCAGAAAATGGTGGTAAAGATCTTTTCGTTCACCACTCTGATATCCTTGGCGCTGGCTACAAATCCCTCGAAGAAAACCAACGTGTTTCTTTCGAGTCTGCCCAAGGCCAAAAAGGCCCACAAGCCAAATCCGTACAAAAAATCTAAGTTTTTGTATAGATAGCAAAAAACCCGCCCCGGCGGGTTTTTTTGTGTCTGCAGTATTTAGGGCCTGTCATCACCCATCAAAACCCAGACAGAGTCTACTCTGTTTTAGCTAGGTTTGGTGACTTTTGATCGATGATGATTTCGTTTAGTGTTGACGTTGATCCGGTGGTAAATGTTGACCCAAGACCTCGTTAATACCGGTCATTACGCGTTGTACCGAGCCACTGTGTTTTTGCACCCAGTGTAATCCGGCATCGGCCATGCGTTGACGCTGGCCGCCGTCCTCTAAGAGCTGCATGGCTTGTTTGACCGCGGCTTCAGCATTCGCAGCACGTACTGCCGCCCCTTCATGCAAGGCATCGGTGACGGCTTGTTCAAAATTACGTGTATGCGGGCCCACAATCACCGGCACACCTAACGCACAGGCCTCGATGAAGTTTTGCCCGCCTAGGGGCGCAAAACTGCCGCCTACAATGGCAACTTGTGCCTGGGCATAGTACCAAGGCATCTCGCCCAACGAATCGCCCAGCAACACATCTGCATTTTTACAACAGGCCAACGAGCTGCTGGTGCAGTCACCACTTTGTATTAACTTAGAGCGACGCACCACATTCAAGCCTTCGGCTTCTAGCAAAACCGCCGCGGACTCAAAGCGTTGTGGGTGACGGGGTATTAAATAAAACAGCGTGCGCTGTTGTGCGTCTAGGTCTTGTTGTTGCTCGCGTTTAATATAACGACCTATCGCATCGATGAATTGCTGATCCTCGCCTTCGCGGGTGCTGGCTATGACGACAATTTTGCGACCTAAGCCGGCAGCAAACTGTTTACCGCGCTCGATTTGATCGGCTGGCAGCTGCACATCAAACTTAAAATTACCCGATACGCGCACGGCTCTACCCCCAGCGCGCTCTAAGCGTTGGGCGTCTTGAAAGGTTTGAGCATAAATAGCGGTAAAGCGTGAATAAGCGGTGCGCATCAGCGCGCCCATGCGCACGGCTTTACGTAGCGATCGCTCTGAGAATCGCGCAGAAACTAATAATACGGGGATGTCGGCACGTCGTGCCTGATGTAATAGATTGGGCCAAACCTCGCGTTCAATAACAGCGATCAGTTTGGGTTGGTAATGAGCATAAAATCGTTTTGCCGCCCCAGGAAAATCATAAGGCAGCCACTGTTGTATTAGTTGGCCATCTGCAATGGCCTGATTAAATGCGCGTTGGCCTTCGGCGTAGCCGGTATAAGTCAAATGCGTGAGTAGGACCTTGTGCCCATCGGCTAATAGGGCTTGTACTAATGGCTGAGCCGCCCGCATTTCGCCTAAACTGACAGCGTGTACCAAAATAAACGGGCCAGCAGGTGCTTTGGCCTTGCCGTAATATCCGAATCGTAATGGGCTAAAAACCTGCCAATTTCCACCCGATTTGCGCGCGCGCAGACTCATCCACGCCAACAACACGGGCGAGATCAGCCGCAACAACAGGGTATAAATAAAACGACTCAATAGTACACAACCTATAATCTTTGAATGCTCATTGTACTGTTAACTGGGCATTAAGGCTTGCTGCACTGCACTAAGCACCATTTCTGCGCTGGGCTCTCTACCTCTTTCCCCTAAACTGGCCGTATAAGCTGTACTAACTAAAGGTGTTCTAACAGGCGTAGAGGCCTTATAAATACCGATGGTTGGTCTTTCCAGTGCCGCAGACAAATGCGTTAAACCACTGTCTAAGCCTACCATAATCGTGGCTTTAGCTAATTCGTGCGCGACCTCTGTTAGTCCCATACGCGGTAAAACCACGGCATTTTCACGCCCTGCGATTAATTGTTCTGCGCGCTCTGTTTCTGTTGGGTTGCCGGCTAATAGACGTAGCCCCAAACCCCTTTCCTGCAGCGCATCAAAAACACGGTGCCAGCTCGCGACGGGCCAGAGCTTATCATCGCGACTGGCTGATGGCATAATCATCGCGACGGGCTCAATATTTATACTATTTGTAATAGATTGCAGCCCATAATCAGGTAAACCGCTATACTTATAACCAAAAGCCAACGATGCCAAAAGCCGTTGCCGAGTGATAGCTGGCTGCCAGAACTCTACCCGGTGTTTAACGTCAAAAAACAAAGACGCTAACGGTTCCCGGGCGGATTTCCAGTCCAACCCATGCTTTTTCCCTCGTGCCATTCGTGTTATCCACACTGTCTTTAATAGCGCCTGCATGTCTAAAACAAGGTCGTACTGAGTTTCACGTATACGCTTTTTTAACGCACTGCGTTCAGCACGGGACTGTGCCGACCACCAGTTTTTACGCCAACGCCTGTGCGCCACCGTAATCACGTTGTTGACCGCTGGATGCCATTGCGGAATCTGCGCAAATGACTCTTCAACCACCCAGTCTATCTGCGCGTCAGGAATGTGTGTTGCTATGTCCGTGATAGCGGGCAACATGTGCACCAAATCACCTAACGACGAGGTGCGCACAATTAATATTTTTGTAGTCATATCGCTAATTATAATGTTTTTCTGTATCACAGCATTATTTACTGGCGCTATAGTAACCCATCTAAAACAGGTTCATTTATGATTGACTTCAAGCAAATTGAAGCTTTTGTTTGGGTCGCCGAGCTCGGAGGCTTTAGTGCAACTGCCGAAAAGCTCAACACCACCCAACCTTCTATCTCGCAGCGCATTGCTAGTTTTGAACGACAAGTTGGTACGCGTGTTTTTGATCGCGGTGCCAGAGGCATTAAGCTAACGGATAAAGGCCAAGAGCTGTTGTCACACGCACAGCGTATGCTGGAACTGCGCAATGAAATGCTGCGTGTAGCCCAGAGCGCCAACGTGATCCGTGGCACCTTCCATTTGGGGGTAGCCGAGACCTTGGTATACACCTGGCTACATATACTGATTGAACAACTGCATACCCAGTACCCCGCGCTCACCATTGAAATTCACGTCGACACCAGTCAGGTACTGCGCGAAAAACTGCTGAATTATCAATTAGATTTGGCGTTATTTGTGGGTAATGATACCGATTCCAAAACCGAGTCTATCCCTATAGGTACCGCGCCGTTGGCTTGGGTGGCCAGCCCTACCTTAAAGCTGCACGATCGCTTGATAACAGCCAAAGAACTAGGGGTTTACCCTATCATCACCTATCCGGTGGGTAGTCTACCCTATCAAGTAGCGAGCGATTTATTACGCCAAGCTAAGGTGTCTTCACCACGTATTTACGGCTGCGCCTCGTTAAGCACCATTATGCACATGACCTCGCGCGGCATGGGTCCTAGCCTACTAGCCAAAACCTTAGTAGACGAGGCGATTTCTCAAGGGGAATTACGTTTATTACAGGTAGAAACGCCCCCGCCTTCTCTTACCTTTTACGCACACTGGTTAGACTCGCCCGATAGTCATGCCGCACGTACTATTGCTCGTTTAGCCCAAAGTATTGCTAATGATTTCGACGCCCAGGCATAAGAAAAACTTATAAAAGATTATCCGCACATACAATTGGACAGTTTTACCCCAATAAGGTGCAATCCAGACTAAGTTTATTTTTAGCTATGGGCTCTCACATTCAGGAGATTTCGTATGAAACGTCTGTTAGCCACTTCCTTATTAGGTTTAGCTGCCTTTACCATCCAAGCACAAGAGGTTGTTAAAGATTTACCTAAAACCAAACTGACGGTTGTGGGTGGTCTAAGCAATCTTACCGCTTACCAAAATGGTGAACAGCCTTTTTGGTCCAAAACCATTCCTGAACTCTCTGATGGCAAAATCAGCGTAGACATCAAGGGTTACAACGAGATGGGTCTAAAAGGCCCAGAGGTATTACGTTTAGTTGCTCAAGGCGTGATCCCTATCGGTAGTGCCACGCTCGCTTACTTTGCGACGGATAACCCCATCAATGAAGCCATTGACTTGGCTGGTTTAGCGCCAGATATCAAAACAGCACGCGAAATCACCGATGCCTTTTTGCCTGCTTACGAAAAGCACTACGACGCCAACAACACCAAACTTTTGGGTATTTCCACCTACCCAGCGCAGGTTCTATTCTGCCAAGGCAAATTCGAAGGTTTGTCTTCTTTGAAAGGCAAAAAAGTTCGCACCAGCAGCCGCACTCAGGCTGAATTTGTACAAGCCTTTGGTGGCAGCAGCGTGACTATTCCTTTTGGTGAAGTGGTCCCTGCTCTACAAAACGGTGTCGTGGATTGTGCGATCACAGGTTCCTTATCTGGTTACTCCGCCAAATGGTACGAGGTGAGCGATCACTTGTACGCCTTGCCGATCAACTGGAACCAACAGCTTATCGTTGCCAACAAAGCCTTCTGGAACAAGCTCGATCCTAAAGTTCAGTCCTTCCTACAAGACAACGTGAAAACCTTGGTGAACAACATCTGGGATGCAGCCGCTGTCGAAACCCAACAAGGTTACGACTGCAACACCGGCGCCGAGGCATGTACCTTAGAGCCTAAAGGCAAAATGACGCTGGTTGAGCCAAGCGAAGAGGATCGCAAACAGCTCAAAGAGGTCATGGGCCAAACCGTTATCCCCAGCTGGGCTAAACGCTGTTCCGCTGACTGTGTGGAAAGCTTCAACCAATATATTGGCCCTATCGTCGACATAACAGCCAATAAATAATGAGTCGTTAGTTTTATCTGCTATTCGGTAGATAAAACCGGGGCGTTTGATTTCACACAGGATCAAGCGCCCTCTTTCTCTTAGGTGCTCTCATGACAACCCCTACCCCATTTCCTTTACTCGGAAAGCTACTGAACGGCGCAACCATGCTGTCTCGTATTGCTATCTGGGTCGCTGGTAGCTTAACGATGCTCAGCGCGCTCTACATTACGGCGGATGTGATTAGCCGTAAATTCCTCAATGCTCCACTCGGTGGTTCCGACGAACTCTCCGGTTATGCCTTTGCCATCAGTGTGTCATGGGCGCTGTCTTTTGCGACCCTAGATCGAGCCAATATCCGTATTGATGCCATTTATCAGCATCTACCTACACGCGTTGCTGCCTTCTTAGACTGGATTGCTCTGGTCGCTTTGGCTGTATTTATTGTGTATTTAACGCGTTATGCCGCCGAGGTCGCAGGTATGTCTTGGCAAAGCCAGTCCACCGCCAACACCATTTTGGGTACACCGCTTTGGATTCCTCAAAGCCTATGGGTGGCCGGTTTGGTTTGGTTATGTGTGGTGCTCGCCTTAATGCTGTTACGCGCCTCCTTAGCATTGATTACCGGTGATATTCAAACTGTGCGCACCATTTGCGGTATTCGCACCACCAAAGAAGAAGCCAGCGCAGAGGCTGAATCAGGTAAACGCCTGGTACAAATGGAGCAACAACCATGATCGCCACCTCATTAGTTTTATTATTAGTTTTAATCGGGATTAGTATCCCCGTTGGCGCGGCCCTGGGCGTGCTCGGTCTGATTCTGGACCCGTTGTATTCCTTTTTGCCCTTAAGTCGGGCAATGGGTGAGGTGGCTTGGGGAACCAGTAACGAGTTCCTTTTAGTTGCTGTGCCGCTCTTTATTATGCTGGGCGAAATTCTCTTGCGCTCCGGCTTGGCCGAACGCATGTATAACGCCATGAGCCTTTGGTTGTCTTGGTTACCTGGTGGTTTAATGCACGCCAACATTGGTGCCAGTGCGTTATTTGCCGCCACCTCTGGTTCAAGTGTCGCCACCGCAGCCACAGTGGGTACTGTCGCCCTACCGCAGATCGAAAAACAAAAATATAACGAGCCGCTGTTTTTAGGCAGCTTGGCTGCCGGTGGTACCTTGGGGATCTTAATCCCTCCTTCTATTAACTTGGTGATTTATGGGGTGTTGACCAACACCTCTGTGCCTAAGCTGTATTTGGCTGGGATTTTGCCCGGTCTGATCATGGCATTGCTTTTTATCATTACCATCGCCATTGCCTGTACTGTTAAACCCCAGTGGGGCGGTAAAAAAATCAGCGCCACCTGGTCAGCACGTTTTGCCAGCCTAGTGCATTTGGTGCCACCTTTAGCGATCTTTTTGTTAGTGGTTGGCTCTATCTACGCCGGTGTGGCCACCCCTACCGAGGCCGCCGCCTTAGGTGTAGTGGGTGCGCTGATTCTTGCCGCATTTAGCAAACGCTTAACCTTGCGTATGTTGCGTGAGACCTTTGAGGGCACCATGAAGTCCACCGCCATGATCATGTTGATCATTTTGGGTGCGGCCTTCTTGAACTTCATCATGTCCGGCATTGGATTAACCACAGCAATTACCAGCGCTATCACCGAATTGGGCGTGTCCCCAGTTATGATGCTCTTGGTTTTGGTGGTTTTCTATTTGGTATTAGGTTGTTTTATGGAGACCCTCTCCATGATGATCACAACCATCCCCATCGTGGCACCTGTGATGATCGCCCTAGGCTATGACCCGGTGTGGTTGGGTATCACGATTATTGTTTTGGTCGAAGTGGCTCTGATTACGCCTCCCGTCGGTTTGAACCTTTTTGTGGTGCAAAGCTTACGTACCTCGGGCAGTATGAACGATGTCATGTTAGGTAGTCTTCCTTTTGTGTTGATGCTATTGGGTATGGTGTTTTTATTGGCCGTCTATCCCGACTTAGCACTTTGGCTTCCCCGTATCTTTGGTTAAGGTTCTTTATTTATGCAACTTCAGTTTCAACTAGTGCGCGCCAATGGCGGCTCCGAATCCATTCAAACCCAAGTTCAACAGTGCATTGTGGCTGGCTGGGCGGGTCGTGATATTGATGCGATTGAACATCACATCCTAGAGTTGGCGGAATTGGGTGTGCCCCGTCCTAGCGATGTGCCTTTGTACTACCGCATTGCGACCAACCAATTGGTACAAAGCCCCACAGTACAGGTTGTCGGCCCTCACAGCTCAGGCGAGGCCGAGGTCTTGGTGTTTAACCACGGCGATGAGCTGTGTGTTAGCCTAGCTTCTGACCACACAGACCGCGCCTTAGAAGCCCAGAG
>DUNB01000033.1 GCA_012839585.1 Alcaligenaceae bacterium
GCCGTCCTTTGCGATTGGACTTTGGATCAAAATTGCTTATGCATAAGCGCTGTATGCTTAGCAAGAGGGATTCTTTTCCAATTAAGGAGATGCCAAGGCTTGTAGCTTAGCGCAAAAGTGGTGGGCGGAAAGAGCCTCATTGCTCCCTCTAAAAAAAGAAGAACGAGTAGGTAAAGCGCCTAAGAAGGGCACTTTAACCGAAGGGTAAGGGCTAGGGGTGATGCAAAACAAAAACACAATGACGCCGATTCTAGGTGTCAGTCGAGTCAAAAAAAGGAAGCCGGTTGAAGGGCTTCCTTTTTTGTTTAGAAGTGGCTGAATACGCGTATTAGTTTTTAGCGGCTTCAGAGGCCTCTAAGGCGGCGATAGCTGTCATATTCACAATGCGACGGGTCGTGGCACTGGTTGTCAAAATATGAACAGGGCGGGCGGCACCAAGTAGGATGGGGCCCATGGCTACGCCGTTGCTGCCAGCCATTTTTAGAACGTTGTAGGTAATGTTACCGGCGTCTAAGTTAGGTGTGATCAGCAAGTTCGCAGGCGCTTTAAGCGTGGAATCTGGGTGCGCTTTAAAACGAATGCGATTCGACAAGGCGGAGTCTGCGTGCATTTCGCCGTCAATCTCTAGATCTGGGGCCTTGGCTTTAATTAAGTCTAAGGCTTTGGACATTTTACGAGAGGACTCGGTCGAACGGCTTCCAAAGTTAGAGTGAGACAAGAGCGCAACACGTGGCACCAAACCAAACTGACGAACTTTTTCGGCAGCCATTAAGGTGATGTCAGCAATTTGTTCGGCCGATGGATTTTCGTTGACGTGAGTGTCACACACAAAGATATTTTGTGTGGGCAACATTAGGGCATTCATGGCAGCAAAGACGGAGGCGTCTTCTTTGAGACCGATGAGTTCCTCGATGTGAGCCAATTGATGGTAGAAGCGGGTGGTCACACCACAAATCATGGCATCGGCATCACCACGGCGCATTAACATGGCACCGATTAAGGTGTTGTGTTTGCGAACCAAGGCTTTGGCTATATCCGGCGTCACCCCTTTGCGGTTTTGGAGCTGGTAGTAAGCCTGCCAGGTTTCGTTGTAACGGTGATCGTCCTCGGGATCCACGATCTCGATGTTGTCACCTGGGAATAGACGCAGACCGTAGCGTTTGATACGCATTTCGATCACAGCAGGGCGACCAATCAAAATCGGACGTGCGATTTTTTCGTCCACCACGGTTTGTGCTGCACGTAGGATGCGCTCGTCTTCGCCGTCTGCGTAGATCACACGCTGTAATTGTGGAATCTCTTTGGCCTGTTTGAACAAAGGACGCATCAAAGCACCAGAGCGGTAGGTCATGGCGATTAAGCGCTGACGGTAGGCCTCTAGGTCATCGATAGGACGGCTGGCTACGCCAGAGTCCATGGCGGCTTTGGCAACGGCAGGAGCAATGCGAGCAATCAAGCGTGGGTCAAAGGGTTTGGGGATGATGTAATCGGGACCAAAACCTAAGTCGCTATCGGTATCCGTGTTGACGTCGTCGTACTGTTCCTCTTGGGCTAGTCCGGCGATGGCGTACACACACGCCTGTTTCATTTCCTCGTTGATTTCTGTAGCACCACAATCTAGGGCACCACGGAAAATAAAGGGGAAACACAATACGTTGTTAACCTGGTTAGGATAGTCAGAGCGGCCTGTAGCGATGATCACGTCAGGGCGGGTGGCCTTGGCTACCTCTGGACGGATCTCTGGCTCTGGGTTGGCTAGAGCGAGCACTAAGGGGCTATCTGCCATGGTAAGCAACATTTCAGGTGTTAACAGACCAGGGGCGGAACAGCCTAGGAAAATATCAGCGCCAGCGGTGGCGTCTGCCAAGGTGCGGAATTCGGTTTCTTGGGCAAAGAGCGCTTTGTTGGGCTCCATGTTTTCATCGCGACCTTTCCAGATGATGCCGCGAGAGTCTGCGACATAAATGTTTTCGCGACGCATGCCCATGTTGACGAGTAGGTTTAGACAAGCAATCGCGGCAGCACCAGCGCCCGAACACACTAAACGAACTTCGTCGATGTTTTTGTTAACGACCTTTAGGCCGTTGATAATGGCTGCAGACGCAATAATAGCGGTACCGTGTTGATCATCATGGAACACGGGGATCTTCATGCGCTTGCGCAGTTCTTTTTCAATATAGAAACACTCTGGAGCTTTGATGTCCTCGAGGTTAATGCCGCCTAAGGTGGGCTCCATGGCAGCAATGATGTCGACCAGTTTTTGTGGGTCGTTTTCAGCTAGCTCAATATCAAAAACATCAATGCCAGCGAATTTTTTGAATAAACAGCCCTTGCCCTCCATGACGGGTTTGGAGGCCAATGGACCAATATTACCTAGTCCTAGTACCGCTGTACCGTTGCTGATCACCCCAACGAGGTTGGCTCTGGAGGTGTATTTAGCAGCGGCTTCGTCACCTTCATCGTGGATCGCCATACAAGCGTAAGCAACCCCAGGCGAGTACGCCAGAGATAAGTCGTCGGCATCAGCCAAGGTTTTGGTAGGGACTACGGAAATTTTACCCGGGGTTGGGTAGGCGTGGTAATCCAACGCGCGTTGTGCCAGATCTGCTTTGGCGTCCATCGTGGAGGTGCTCCTGAGATAAAACGGAAGTAATAAGTGAATTTTAACTTGTCTGTATTCTCTGTGCGTACAGACTATCCTTATAGCGTGATTTTAGGACTTTGGCATGTCGCACTGCAGCATAAGTAATTGTTTGTAAATGCCAACAATGATACATGATTACAAGCATTTATCTTTGCTAAGATGCAAGTAACGTTCTTGAAGGGTATACTGAAAGGTATCGCTGTGAAAGGCGTCATTACGTTGCCTTCTGCTCTGCTATCCGCTAACCGGTGAAGCCGTGTCGCGGAAGGTTTTCCTGCATCTCAAAATGGGTGAAGCACCCATATAGGTGAAGCGTTATTACTATGTCATCGCAAACTGAATTGCAATCTAACTCCTATCTCTATGGTTCTAATGCGGCATATGTCGAAGAACTCTACGAGATGTACCTCGACAATCCGTCCTCGGTGCCTGCCGAGTGGCGTGACTATTTTGATCAACTCCAACATCAGCCGGCAACAGATGGTAAAGAGGCAACGCGTGATCAGGCTCATAGCCCGATTATTCAGTCCTTTGCCGAGCGCGCTAAAGCCAATACTTTAGCACTCCGCACTGGTGCTCCCGATTTGTCGGTGGCGATGAAACAGGTTTCCGTACAGTCGCTGATTGCGGCGTACCGTTCCTTGGGCGCACGTATTGCGTCTTTAGACCCATTAAAACGAAGTGAACGCGCCTCTTACGCAGAACTCGATCCTGCTTTTTATGGCTTAACCGAAGCCGACTTGGATCAGGTTTATTCTGCAACGAACACTTATTTCACTAAGTCTGACACCATGACATTGCGCGATATGCTCAGAGCATTGCGCGAGACATACTGTCATACTATTGGTGCAGAGTTCATGCACATTTCTGACCCTGTGGCCAAACGCTGGATCCAAGAGCGTTTGGAATCCGTACACGGTCGCATGGAATTTTCTGCAGACCAAAAACGCAACATCCTACAGCAGTTGACCGAGGCCGAAGGCCTAGAGCGCTTTTTACACACCAAATACGTGGGTCAAAAACGCTTCTCCCTCGAAGGCGGTGAAAGCTTTATCGCATGTATGGACGAAGTCGTGAACCACGCCAGCGATTTAGGCGTCCAAGAGGTCATCGTTGGTATGGCTCACCGTGGTCGCTTGAACATGCTTGTGAACATCATGGGCAAAATGCCTGCTGATTTGTTCGCTGAATTCGAAGGAAAACACGCTGAAAACCTCACCGATGGTGACGTAAAATACCACAACGGTTTCTCCAGTGACTTGTCCGCACGTGGCGGCCCCGTTCACTTGTCGTTGGCCTTTAACCCCTCCCACTTAGAAATCGTTAACCCAGTGGTAGAGGGCAGCACACGTGCACGTCAAGATCGTCGTGGTGACGAAAATGGCGAACAAGTTCTACCTGTACTCGTACACGGTGACGCCGCGTTTGCCGGTCAGGGTGTGGTAATGGAAACCTTGAACATGGCCCAAACTCGTGGCTATGGTACCGGTGGTACATTGCACATCGTGATTAATAACCAGATTGGTTTTACCACCTCTGATCCTCGCGATAGCCGTTCTACTCTGTACTGTACAGACGTAGTGAAAATGATCGAGGCTCCGGTTTTCCACGTGAATGCGGATGATCCTGAAGCCGTCGCTTTTGTGACTCAACTCGCTCTAGACTACCGTCAAACATTCCGTCACGACGTAGTGGTGGATATTGTTTGTTACCGTAAATTAGGTCACAACGAGCAAGACACACCATCCTTGACACAGCCGTTGATGTACAAAGCCGTGGCCCAGCATCCTGGTACACGCAAACTGTACGCAGAAAAATTGGTTGCTCAAGGCGTGCTATCCGAAAACGAGCCAGACGATATGGTCAAAAACTATCGTCAGCTCATGGAAGACGGTCAGCGCACAGTAGAACCTGTATTGACTGACTACAAAAACAAATACGCCATTGATTGGACTCCTTTCTTAAATGCAAAGTGGACCGACCATGCCGACACCGGTATGCCTTTGGCAGAACTGACTCGTATCGGTGAAAAAATCACCACCGTACCAGACGACTTCAATGTGCACCCACTCGTAAAACGTATGCTGAACGACCGTCGTGCCATGGCACGTGGCGAGCAAAACGTGGACTGGGGTATGGGCGAACACTTAGCCTTTGCCACACTGGTTGCCAATGGCTACGCCGTACGTATCACAGGTCAAGACTCCGGTCGCGGTACCTTTGTACACCGTCACGCCGTATTGCATGATCAGAACCGTGAGCGCTGGAATGATGGTACCTACATCCCACTGCAAAACGTTTCCGAAAACCAAGCCAACTTTACCGTGATTGACTCGGTTCTGTCCGAGGAAGCCGTTCTAGCCTTTGAATACGGTTACGCTTCTGCTGAACCGAACATCCTCACTATTTGGGAAGCTCAGTTCGGTGACTTCGTCAACGGTGCACAGGTTGTTATTGACCAGTTCATTACCTCTGGCGAAGCCAAATGGGGTCGTCATTGTGGTTTGACCATGATGTTGCCACATGGTTACGAAGGCCAAGGCCCAGAGCACTCCTCAGCCCGTCTAGAGCGTTTCTTGCAGTTGTGTGCTGATAACAATATCCAGGTGATTCAACCCACCACTGGTGCGCAGATTTTCCACGTACTACGTCGTCAGATGTTGCGTCCTTTCCGCAAACCATTGGTCTTGTTAACACCTAAATCCTTGTTGCGTAACAAGGCCGCTACTTCGCCACTATCCGAGTTGTCCGATGGTCGCTTTATGCCTGTGATTGGTGAAACCAATGACAGCATCAAGCCCGAAAACGTAAAACGTGTCATGGCTTGTTCCGGTAAGGTGTACTACGACTTGATCAACGCTCGCACTGAACGTGAGCGTGATGATGTAGCGATTATTCGTGTTGAACAGCTCTATCCTTTTGCACACAAGGCTTTCCAAGAGGAAATCCGCAAGTACCCCAATGCAACAGATTTGGTTTGGGTACAGGATGAGCCACAAAACCAAGGCCCTTGGTTCTACATTCAGCACCACTTGGTTGAGAACATGAATGCCAACCAAAAACTCAGCTACGCAGGTCGTGCTGCATCGGCCTCACCAGCCGTCGGTTATTTGGCCAAACATAACGAACAGCAAAAAGCCCTGATCGAGCAAGCATTTGCCGAAAACATCAAAGGCTTTTCACTGTCCAAATAACGCGCGTAACATACAACTAACGAAAAACTAATTACACGGAAAATATCATGGCAATTATCGAAATTTTAGTACCGGAACTATCTGAGTCCGTATCCGAGGCCACCCTGCTAGAGTGGAAAAAACAACCTGGCGAAGCCATCGAACAGGATGAAATTCTGATCGATGTAGAAACCGATAAAGTGGTTCTAGAAGTTCCTGCTCCTTCGGCTGGTGTATTGGTCGAAATCGTTAAAGGCGATGGCAGCACCGTGACTTCTGGCGAGGTCCTTGCCCGTATCGATACCGAAGCCAAAGCTTCCGCAGCCGCTCCTGCCGCTGCCGCAGAAACACCTGCCGCCGCTGCTGAGCCAGCCGCTCAAGCTTCTGTCACTGCTGCTTCACCTGCTGCAAGCAAAATCTTGGCCGAAAAAGGCGTAGAGGTTAGCGATGTTCAAGGTACTGGTCGTGATGGTCGTGTGACCAAAGCGGACGCTGTAGCTGCCCAAGCCGGTGCTGCTAAACCTGCCGCTGCTCCCGTGGCTCCTGCCAGCCTGTCCTTAGACGGTCGCCCAGAACAGCGCGTTCCTATGAGCCGTCTACGTGCTCGTGTTGCAGAGCGCTTGCTACAGTCCCAGCAAGAAAATGCGATCTTGACGACGTTCAACGAAGTCAACATGCAAGCCGTTATGGATCTGCGTAAACAGTACAAAGACGTATTTGAAAAAGAGCACGGTGTAAAACTTGGCTTTACGTCTTTCTTTGTAAAAGCCGCTGTGGCCGCTTTGAAAAAATACCCCATCCTTAACGCTTCCGTAGATGGTAAAGACATCATTTACCATGGTTACTTTGATATTGGTATTGCCGTAGGTAGCCCACGTGGTCTAGTGGTACCTATCTTGCGTAACGCCGATCAGCTATCTATTGCCGAAATCGAAAAGCAAATCGCTGACTTCGGTCGTCGTGCCCAAGACGGTAAGCTCACATTAGACGAACTAACCGGTGGTACTTTCTCCATCTCTAACGGTGGTGTGTTTGGTTCCATGTTGTCCACACCGATCATCAACCCACCTCAGTCCGCGATTTTAGGTATCCACGCCACTAAAGAGCGTCCCGTAGTTGAAAACGGCGAGATTGTAATCCGTCCGATGAACTTCCTAGCTATGTCTTACGACCACCGCATCATTGATGGTCGCGAAGCCGTGTTGGGTCTGGTTGCCATGAAAGAGGCACTAGAAGATCCACAACGTTTATTGCTAGACATTTAATAGGATAGGGAATCATGGCGAAAAATTTTGATTTAGTTGTAATTGGTGCGGGTCCTGGCGGTTATATCGCCGCCATTCGTGCCGCACAATTAGGTATGTCCGTTGCGTGTGTGGATGATTGGTCTGATGAAAAAGGCAAACCTGCACCGGGCGGTACATGTACCAACGTAGGTTGTATTCCTTCTAAAGCCTTATTGCAGTCCTCCGAGCACTACGAGCAGGCAGACAAACACTTTGAAGACCACGGTATTAAAGTTAAAGGTCTAGAGCTAAAGCTAGACAAACTACTTGGCCGTAAAGACAAAGTGGTTAACGAGAACAACCAAGGGATTTTGTTTTTGTTCAAAAAGAACAAAGTGACTTATTTCCATGGTCGTGCTTCCTTTAACGCCCAAGTAGACGCGGGTTGGTCCATCAAGGTTGATGGCAAAGACGCCGAAGAACTTGTTGCCAAACACGTTGTTGTGGCAACTGGTTCTTCTGCACGTCAACTGCCAGATGTACCGTTTGACGAGGAAACCATCCTGTCTAACGACGGTGCGTTACGTATAGGTAGTGTGCCTAAAAAACTAGGTGTGATCGGTGCTGGTGTGATCGGTCTAGAACTAGGTAGCGTATGGCGTCGTTTGGGCGCAGAGGTCACCATCCTTGAGGGTGCTCCTGAGTTCTTAGCCGCCGCTGACCGCGATGTGGCTAAAGAGGCTCTGTCTGCATTGACCAAACAGGGTCTAGAAATCAAACTAGGCGCTAAGGTCGAAGAGGTGAAAACCTCTGGTAAAGGCGTTAAAGTGGAATACGAAGACGCTTCTGGTAAAGAACACAAAGCGGAATTCGATAAACTGATCGTTTCCATCGGCCGTGTTCCTAACACAGACGGTCTAGGTGCTGACACCGTGGGTTTAAAACTCGACGAGCGTGGTTTCGTAGAGGTAGATGACGACTGCCGTACCAACTTGCCTAACGTATGGGCGGTGGGTGATGTGGTTCGTGGTCCTATGTTGGCTCACAAGGCCGAGGACGAAGGCGTAGCCGTTGCAGAACGCATCGCTGGTCAACAGCCACACGTGAACTTTGACACCATTCCTTGGGTTATCTACACCTCGCCTGAAATGGCTTGGGTAGGTAAAAACGAACAGGAATTGAAAAAAGACGGTCGTGACTATCGCATGGGTAAATTCCCCTTCATGGCGAACGGTCGTGCTCGTGCTTTGGGTGATACCACTGGTTTTGTTAAAATCCTAGCTGATGCCAAAACTGACGAAGTGCTAGGCGTGCATATCGTAGGCCCAACCGCTTCTGAATTGATTGCCGAAGCCGTTGTGATCATGGAATTCCGTGGTGCTGCCGAAGACATCGCTCGCATTTGTCATGCGCATCCGACCTTATCTGAAGCCATGAAAGAAGCCGCTTTAGCGGTGGATAAACGCGCATTAAACTTCTAATCAAAGTTAATGTTGTAGTTAAAGGGGCCGACGTATGTCAGCCCCTTTTTTTCTATTATATTTTGGTCCCGTTATGGACGTTATTAGCTATTATCAGCAAGCCTTAAGTCAAAAAGGTTATGCCGCCGATGCGGCCCAGCAGCAAGCCATTGAGCGTTTGCAGCGTCTTTTTGATGAATTTATGATCTACCACCAAAGCCAGCAGTCCATGCTGAAGCGCTGGTTTAGTAAAGCCGAGCCCCCCAAAGGTGTGTATTTATGGGGTGGAGTAGGGCGTGGTAAAAGTTTTTTGATGGATGCGTTTTATAGCAGTCTACCTGTAGAGCGTAAAGCGCGTTTGCACTTCCATGAATTTATGCGTGGTGTGCACGATCAATTAAAGCAATTGCGTAGTCAGTCAGATCCGCTAGAGGTGGTGGCCAAAACCATTGCGCAGCGTTATGAAATCATTTGTTTTGATGAGTTCCATGTGTCCGATATTGCGGATGCCATGATTTTGCACAAGCTGTTGCACGAGCTCTTCGAACAAGGCGTGAGCTTTGTGATGACATCGAACTACGAGCCTTCGTTGCTTTATACCGATGGTTTGCACCGTGATCGCATTTTGCCCGCTATCGAGTTGATCAAACGCCGTATGGATGTGTTGAATGTGGATACCGGTGTGGATTACAGACGTCGTAGTTTAGAACAAATGCGTTTGTATTTGACGCCTATCACTGAGCAGACTCACGCCGAGTTGACCGAGGCCTTTCAGAATCTGACCGACGAAACGCCGATGGCTTCGCAAATAGAGATAGAAAACCGTCAACTCCCGGTGCTAGCATGTCACAATAACGTGGTGTGGTTTGACTTCAAAACCCTTTGCGAAGGGCCACGCTCACAAAACGATTATTTGGACTTAGCCAGCCGCTTTGATACGGTGTTGCTGTCAGATGTGCCCAAAATGGCGGCGCGTGATGCGTCGGCGGCACGACGCTTTACCTGGCTGATTGATGTGCTGTATGACCACAAGGTCAAATTGATTATGTCCGCCGCCGTGCCGACCTCAGAGCTCTATGTTTCTGGGCCTATGTCGGGTGAGTTCCATCGTACGGAATCACGGTTAATGGAAATGCAATCCAAAGAATATGTGGATTCTGAGCGCCGCCAAGCCGCGGTGTTGTAATCCAGTTCTCACAACTGTTTTAGGTTTTAACATGACAAAACGAGTCCTTACAGGAATTACTCCTTCAGGCACCCCGCATTTGGGAAATTACGCAGGCGCCATTCGTCCTGCTGTACGAGCTAGCATTCAGCCAGACACCGATGCTTTTTTCTTTTTGGCTGATTACCACGCGTTAATTAAGTGCGATGATCCACAGCGTGTGGCACGTTCTCGCTTAGAAATTGCTGCCACTTGGCTAGCGGCCGGATTGGACCCTGAAAAGGTGACGTTTTATCGTCAATCGGATATCCCCGAAATTCTCGAATTGTCTTGGATGTTGACCTGCGTCACAGGCAAAGGCTTGATGAACCGAGCGCATGCTTACAAAGCGGCGGTGGATCAGAACAATGCCAAGGGGGTGGACCCTGATGATGGCGTTAACATGGGGTTGTATTCCTACCCTATTTTGATGGCGGCCGATATTTTGATGTTTAATGCGCACCTGGTTCCTGTGGGGCGTGATCAAATTCAACACATTGAAATGGCCCGTGATGTGGCGCAGCGCTTTAATCATATGTATGGTCAAGGCAAAGATTTTTTCACCCTGCCTTACGAGCTGATCGACGAGTCCGTAGCCACTTTGCCCGGTTTAGATGGGCGTAAGATGTCCAAAAGCTATGACAACACGATCCCCCTATTTGAGGGCGGTGAAAAGTTACTACAAAGCACGATTAATCGCATTGTGACCGACTCCAAACAACCTGGGGAACCCAAAGACACCGAAGGCTCTCATTTGTTCGAGCTGTTCGAGGTGTTTTCCACACCTGAACAAGCCGCGCAATTTAAAGCAGAGTTGCACGATGGTTTAGGTTGGGGCGAGGCCAAAAAGAAACTCTTTGAGCGCATTAACACAGAGCTCTCTCCCATGCGTGAAAAGTACAATGCATTGATGGCTAACCCCGATCAAATCGAGGAAATTCTTTTGGTCGGAGCAGAAAAAGCGCGTCGTATTTCTGTGCCTTTGATTGCAGAACTGCGTGCTGCAGTGGGCTTGCGTTCTCCGAATCAAGTGCCTGTTTCTGTCGCTGAGAAAAAGGAAAAGGTCAAAACTGCTCGCTTTGTAAGCTTCCGTGATGAGCAGGGCTTCCAGTTCCGTCTGTTTGATGCGGCAGATAACGAGGTGTTCTTGTCGTTGCCGTTTGATGATCCTAAACAGGCCGGCCAGCTGATCAAACAGTTGCAGGCAGGGCAGTACACGATTAGCCATATCGAGGACCGCTATCATGTGTTTGTGGCCGATATGCAGGTGGCAGACTTGGATCAGGAACAACAAGCGCGCTTAAAAGCCGCTTTACCTTCAGAAATCTAGTACACAGAAACCGTTTTATCTTTAGAGATCTAGTGCGCAGAGATCTAGTGATTTAGGGCTATCTAGTCAGGCTCACTAGATAAAAGAATCCCCAGCCAGTTAACAACCCCATTAAGGGACTTAGCTGCGCTGGGGATTTTTTGATCGATCTATTGATCTACTAAACGGGACTTTAGCTAGGCTGAGCAACGGGTGACTTTATTGATGCTGATCAGCCGTGTTTTTATCAGATCAGGGCCTAGCTTGATACCTATTCGTTTGTGATAGCGAGCAAGCCCGTAGGCCTGCTCTGCTACAACATAAAACGCTTAGTCTAGTTGGGCCAATGTGTGTACCCAGAACTGACGACGTTGCGCTAGGGTAGAGACCAAGATGTGCTCTTTTAGGGTATGTGCACCATTACCGTCGGCACCCAAGCCATCTAGGGTAGGAATGCCTAGGGCGGCGGTAAAGTTGGCATCACTGGCGCCACCGGTCATGGGGGCTTCCTTGAGCTCAAAGCCGGCTTGCAGGGCATAGTCTTGGCAACGTGCCAATAACGCCGCTGTGGCCTCTGTACGGTCCATAGCAGGGCGGTTTAGTTTGAACTCGACCTCAATCCGGATGTCTGGATTGATATTGGTCAGTTGTTTAACCTGCTGCTCTAGGTAATCCGCCATTTCGGCATTAGGCACACGGAAATCCGCTTTGATCTGACACCATGCTGGTACCACGTTTGAAGTGGTGCCGCCTTTGATCACGCCTACGCTCACAGTAATACCTTTTTCGTAATCCGTGAGTTTTTCTAGGGCGAGCACGTGATGAGCGATTTCCTCGATCGCATTACGGCCTTTTTCGTGATGAATCCCTGCATGGGATGGGCGTCCATGAGCGGTAACAAAAATAGCACCGGTCCCTTTACGTGCGGTCACACAACGGCCTTCTTCTACACGAGCGGGTTCGCACACCAAGGTGTAAACCGATTTTTTCGCAAAGGCTTCGATGTGGTCACGCGAATAATGGCTGCCGGTTTCTTCATCTGGCACCAAAACCAAATCAATAGGTAATTGTGTGTCTTCTGGCTTGGCTAATTCTTTCAGGGCGGAGAGAGCTAAAACCACACCGGATTTCATGTCGTAGATACCAGGACCAAACAGCTGGTCACCTTCTTGGCGGCAGGGGTTTTGCTCTAAGGTGCCAATGGGGTGCACCGTGTCATAGTGACCTAAGACTAAAATACCGGCACGATCGTCACCGGAGGCGCGATTGTGAATATGCAAAATGGGGCCTGTTTCAGGGCCTAAGTCAATTTGCTCTACCTGTAGAGCGCTGTCTTTGATTTCGCTTAGGATTAGTTCGGCCATTTGGCGTAACGACGCGCTGTCATGCGAGGGCGATTCTAATTCCACCCAGCGAATAATTTGTTTTCGCAACGTTTCAGTCAAATCAGAAGTGGCATTTTGAGTCATTGATAGCATCCTTGGCAAAATTAAATCAAATGGCAGGCGGCTTGATGGCCTGGGGCAATGGTTTTAAGAGGCGGCACAGAGAGTTTGCAGGCCTCTGTTGCAATGGGGCAGCGCGGATGGAAAGTGCAGCCACTGGGAGGATTTAAGGGCGAGGGGATTTCACCTTTAATCGGGGTGAAGGCTCGGTTTTGTTTTTTTACATCAGGCATTTCTGCTAGCAGGGCCTGAGTGTAAGGGTGAGCCGCCCGACTAAAGATCTCGGTGCTATCCGCCATTTCCACAATACGACCTAAGTACATGATGGCCACACGATCGGAAATGTGTCTTACCACACCCAAATCATGGCTGATGAACAAATAGGTCAGCTCGTGACGGTCACGTAAATCCATGAACAGGTTAATCACCTGCGCTTGAATGGAGACGTCTAGGGCTGCAACGGGCTCATCACAAACCAGAAACTTAGGATTGACCATCAAAGCGCGTGCAATCCCAATACGCTGGCGTTGACCACCCGAAATTTGATGGGGTAAACGGTCGCGATAGGCTTGCTCTAAACCGACCTCGGCTAAGGCCTGATCAATGCGATTAGAGATTTCATGCTTAGGGGCCAGATTGTGCACATGCAAGGCCTCACTAATGATGTCACCCAGTTTTTGTTTTGGGTTTAAGCAGGCCAATGGATCTTGGAAGATCATCTGCACCCCTAGGGTGTAAGCTAACTTATCGGCACGATTGAGTTGCTGAACCTCTTGGCCTTCATAGCGAATGCTGCCCTCACTGGGTTTAATCAGCCCCGCCACCATACGGCCCAGAGTGGATTTACCACAACCGGATTCACCCACTAAACCAACCACCTCACCTTTGTTGATGCTGAGGTTGACGTCGGTCACCGCGTGCACGGTAGGTATAGGCTTCGCCTTGCCGATGGCTTGCATCAGGCGATAGGCTATATCGGGATTTTTGCTGAACCGTTTATGTAGGTTCGAAATATCAATAATAGGAGTCGCGCTCATTAGTTGGCCTCCTTAACCAGAGGGAAGAAGCAGCGGAATTGGCGCTCACCCAGTTGTGAAACCGGCGGTGCACTTTGGGCACACGACGGATGGGCATAAGGACAGCGTGGGCGGAAAGTACAGCCTTGTTCGCGACCGGTTAGGGTGGGCGCCATGCCATCAATTTGTTGTAGGCGAGAGCCGGGTTGAGCCGTGCCGGGCATGGAGTTCAACAAACCTTGGGTGTAAGGGTGAATCGGGTTGCTCAGCACCTCGGAGACCGCCCCATACTCCACAATTTTGCCGGCATACATCACGGCAACGTTGTCCGCAAGTTCAGCAACCACACCTAAATCGTGAGTGATCCAAATTAGAGCGGTGTTTTGTTCTCTGCAAAGTTTTTGCATTTCAAACAAAATTTGAGCTTGAATGGTGACATCCAACGCCGTCGTGGGTTCGTCAGCAATGATCAGCTCAGGTTTGTTGAGCATGGCGATAGCAATCGCTACACGTTGGCGCATACCACCGGAAAACTCGTGTGGGTAATTGTCCAGACGGGATTCCGGAGCCGGGATACCAACCTGCGCGAGCGCGTCACAACAGCGTTGGCGTGCTTGGGCCTTATCGGTATCGGGGTAGTGCGTAAAAATAGCCTCCATCATCTGCTCACCCACTTTGAGGACAGGGTTAAGTGTCATCAGAGGGTCTTGGAAGATCATGGCAATGCGGTCACCACGTAATTGGCGCTGTTGCTCTTCGGTAAGTTGGCGTAAGTCTTGGCCATTAAAGATCACCTCACCGGCGACCACTTCGCCGGGAGGGTCAATCAAACCAATCAAGGAAAAACCGGTAACGGATTTACCCGAGCCGGATTCGCCCACTAAGCCGACGATCTCACCGCGTTTGACGGTGAGGTCCACGCCATCTACTGCCAACCAAGCGCCTTCTTCGGTATGAAAGGCGGTCTGTAAACCGTTTACCGTTAATAAAGTCGAGTCTGTCATTTAGCGTCGTGGATCCAAGCTTTCACGTAAGCGATCGCCTACGATGTTGATAGAGAGAATTAAAAAGAGCAAAGCCAAACCGGGGAAGATACTGATCCAGTAATCACCCGAAAGCAGGTATTCAAAACCACTGGCAATCAATAAACCCAAAGAAGGTTCTGTGATGGGCACACCTACCCCTAAGAAGGAGAGGGTGGCTTCTAGCACGATGGCGGTGGCAATTTGAATGGTTCCAAACACCATGATGGGGCCAAAACAGTTGGGCATGAGGTGTTTGAACATAATGCGCCAAGGCGAAAAGCCGAGGTTCATCGCCGCTTCGATGTATTCTTTGCGGCGTTCTTGTAAGGCACGACCACGCATAATGCGGGCGTAATGGGCCCATTGCACAATGACGAGCGCAATAATGACCTTGTCGATACCTCGACCTAATACTGATAGCAACACCAGAGCGACCAGAATGGTGGGGAAGCCCAAGATGAAGTCCACCGTACGCATGATTAAGGTATCCACCCAGCTGCCGTGATAAGCCGCGAGTAGACCCAATAACATACCGATAATGGCGGAGAGCACCACTGCGCCCAAGCCTACAAAAAGGCTGATACGCAAACCGTATAAAATCGCGCTGAGCATGTCCCGGCCTTGGGCATCGGTGCCGAGCCAGTAGGTCATGCCGTTAAAGCTTTCTGATCCGGGCGGTAGACGACCGTCCATGATGTCCAAAGCTAAAAGGTCATAGGGGTCTTGGGGCGCAAAATAGGGCGCCACTAAAACCGTTGCAATAAGCAAAAACAACACAATCAGAGAGCGTTTGGTAGAAGGTCGGCTGTGCAAACGCTTCAGGATTTTCTGGCGTTGTGGGGTGTTCTGTAAGGGTTTAACCGTTGGGATGGCCGCCGGTTGCCCAGTTGATGCGGAATGTGGGGTAGTCATTAGGCGCTAGGCTCCATGAGTTGTACACGTGGATCTAAAACAGCGTAAAGAATGTCAACGACCAGGTTAATCACAACGAACAACATGGTGACTAACATCACGTAGGCCACCACTACAGGGCGGTCTAGTTGATAGACGCTATCGATCAATAATTTACCCATACCAGGCCAGGAGAACACGGTCTCTGTAATGGTGGAGTAGGCAATTAAGGTGCCCAGCTCCATCCCAATCACGGTAACGACCGGAATGAGAATGTTGCGCAAGATATGGCGACGCACAATGCGGCCAGGTTTTACGCCTTTGGCACGTGCAAAACGTACATAGTCTTGGCTTTGTGCCTCGCTTACCCCGGAGGCTGTCATACGCAAAATGAGCGCAATGTTGGCGATGGCCAAGTTCACCGCAGGCAGGGCAATATGGCTCCACCCTTGGGCGCTAAAGATACTCAGGGGTACACCTAACACCTCTACGGTAGGGCCACGGCCAGAGGCGGGCAACCAACCTAGCCAGACGGCAAATAACAGAATAAACACCATCCCTTGCCAAAAGTTTGGCAAAGAAAAACCCAATACGGAGGTGCTCATAATGCTTTTACCGAGCCAGTTGTCACGGTGTAGGCCTGCAATGAGGCCTAGAGGAATACCCAAAATACAGGTCAAGCTAATAGCGACTAGAACCAGTTCTAGGGTCGCAGGAAAGCGCTGCAGAATAAGCTCTACAGCCGGCATGCCGTGCACAAAGGAATTACCTAAATCCCCGTGCAACGCACGCCATAAAAAATTCATGTATTGTTGCCAAAGCGGCTGATCCAGCCCGAGTCGAGCGATCAGCGCATCGCGCTGATCTTGACTCACGTCAGGGCTGACAAGTAGTTCGATGGGGTCGCCTACGGTGTAGACTGCAAAAAACACCACCACAGAAACCGCTAACAATACCACTAAGCTTTGCAGTAATCTGCGTACAATAAAAACGGCCAAGATTCGACTCCTTTGTCAGCCTACAGTGGATGGTGCTTATTCAGCGATAGAGGCGTGTGTAGCCATCGTACGTTGGTCAGCACGACCTACGTAGTTGATGCCTTTACGGAACGCCCATACACCGCTTTCAAAGTGTAGTGGGATGTGGGCCATGTCATCCAAAGACAACTGAACGGCCTGTTGCAATAGTTCGCCGCGTTTGTCGTCATCTAAGGTACGGATGGCTGTTAAGAACTTCTCATCCAACTCTGGATTGGAGTAAGCACCGTAGTTACTACCGCCAACACCTAAGTCTTTATTGGTGGTGGTGACCCAGTACTGCAAGAAGTTAGACGCTTCACCGGTCTCAGAACCCCAACCGCCCAAGGACACGCTAAATTCGCGTTTAGCACGTTTGGGGAAATAGACGGAGCGCGTCATGGTGTCCACATTTACTTTGATACCAATACGGCTTAGGTATTGAGCCACTGCTTGGGTCAACTGAGCATCGTTGATGTAGCGGTCATTGGTCGCGGACAAAGTCAACTCAAAACCATCAGGGTAGCCAGCTTCAGCAAGCAACTCTTTGGCTTTTTTCGGGTTGAACTCTAAGGCAGGGGCATCCATGATGGAGCCGTGCATGCCAACTGGGATGTACTGATTCGCAGGCTCAGCCACACCATCCATAATGCGCTCTACAATGGCTTTGCGGTCGATGGCCATGGACATGGCTTGACGCACTTTCTGGTTCTGTAGCGGGTTATCGCCTTTGGGGGATTTCACTAAGGGGCTTTGATCACGACCTACGTCTAGCTGGAAGAACATCACACGTACTGAAGGTGTGATGGTGTGGCCAAAACCACCGTCTGTAATGCGTTTTAGGTCACGAGCAGCGGGGTTTTCGATCAAGTCAAAATCCCCAGCGAGCAAACCGGTAAGACGTGGGCCGGCGCTAGGCACAGCGGTCATACGTACGGATTGCCAATCGGGTTTTTCGCCCCAGTAGTTGTCGTTACGCTCTAGCTCAATCCCGGATCCTTTGACATAGGATTTCAGGGTGTATGGGCCGGTTCCTACAACGAGATCGCCTTTGTTAAAGTCGTTAACGTTAGGCCAGGCGCTGGTTACACCACAGTTGTTTTCCGGGTCAAAGCGTAGGTTGTCGTGTTTAACCACGCCATTCCAGATCATTGGTACACGAGCTAGCTCGTTAGGTAGCAATGGGTAAGGAATGCTGGTTTTAAGTTGTACGGTTTTGTCATTGATGACTTCGATATTTTGAATACGACGTGCCACGTTGGTTAGACCACTACCAATCGCGGTTTCGTTATGCAAAATACGGCAGAAGCTCAAAATCACGTCATTCGCTGTGAAAGGATCACCATTGGAGAACTTCGCGTTTTCGTCTAGTTCAAAGGTCCAGGTGTGATCGTCTGTTGCCTTCCAAGACTTGGCCAGTGATGGCAGCATTTTCATATCGGGGCTCATGCGAACGAGCGTTTCAAAGATATGTGTTACCAACGCTTCGTTAGGCGTGGTTTGGTGATAATGCGGGTCTACTGCTGTTGGTTCGGATGCCAAACCGATTTTTAAGGTTTGGGAAAATGCGGTCGAAGCAAACGCACAAGCGATGCTGAGAGCGACTGTTTTTGCTGTAAATTTTAGACGCATAATGTCTCCAGATGAAATCAACAGAAAGAATGGTTCAAAAATGGAGTATATAGAGCCGAGTCTTTCTATACAATCAACAGATTTAGAGATAGGTTTGCTTTTTATAGAAAGGATCTTAGGGGAAAACCCTAGGTTACCGAATGTAATCCTTATCTATCTTTTACTTTGAAATCAACGAGATAGCAATGCAATCGTTAGCTTTTAAATATTTTTATGAGGTGGCTCAACTAGGCAGTTTGAGTGCCGCCTCAGAAACCCTACATGTGGCGGTCTCTGCCATCAGTCGGCAAATTAATCAGTTAGAGCAGCGGTTGGGAACAGAGCTGTTTGAGCGTAGCGCCAGGGGTATGAAGCTGACTGTGGCAGGAAATATGCTGCTAAAGCATGTACGTCGGGTGAATTTAGAAACGGAGGCCACCTTTCAGGCAATCACTGGGCTTAATGATGCAGTCAAACATCCTATTCGTTTAGCTTGTACACAAGGGGTGGCGCACGAATTAGTGCCTAGTCTGATGGCGCAGTTTCAAAAGGAATACCCGCAAAGTCGTTTTGATATCTTTGTGAGCAGTGCCGAAATGGCAACTAAACGCGTGATCACAGGCGAGGCTGATATTGCCATCACTTTTAGTACGACACCGGCAGATGGTGTGTCGGTTCGTTATTCAAGCGGCGCGCCGGCCTTAGCCGTTATGTCTAGATCGCACCCGTTGGCAAAACGAAAACGCCTTGCCTTAGAGGATGTACAAGAATACCCATTGGCTTTGACGGATAAAAAGACCTCCACCTTTAAGCTGTACCAGTCGGCGTGTAATATGACCGGAAAATGGGTAGAGCCAATGGTTTACAGCAATCAAGCCGAGGTATTACATGCGTATGTGCGGGATAGTCAGGCGATTTTGTTTGCCAGTTCGATTTCGGTGACAGGACGCCTAGAGGCGACTGAATTGGTGGCCGTGCCTATTCGTAATACAGAAATGCATGCGCGCGTGGTGCAGGTGCAAGTGATGCAGGGTCGTGTATTGCCGGAAACCATGGAGTGGTTTGTGGATCGGGTGATACAGCGTATCAAGCACATCAAAGAACAAGCCCCTGGCTAAATGGAACTTTCCTTTAGTAGGAGGGCGGCTTAATTAAACCGCCCTGGTTCGTTCACATCGCTAGGGGCTTATAAAGACAGGGTGGTCTAGACGATTAGTCTACACGGGCACCCGCGTCACGCACGATTTGCTCATAGCGAGCACGTTCGGTACGCATCAACTCGTCAAACTCCTCTGGAGTGCTAGGAGTAGGCGTTACCATCAAACCAGCAAAACGCTCTTTGGCGGTATCGCTGTTCATCGCAGCCGTAAAAGCGGCGTTGATTTTTTTGATTTCGTCTTCAGGTGTGCCTGCTGGTGCGACGAGGCCCCACCAGGTTGCTACAGAGAAATCCTCTAGGCCGCTTTCTTTAACGGTGGGGATTTCAGGTAGTACGTCGGAACGTTTGTCGGTGGTAACCGCTAAGGCTTTGAGCTTGCCATTTTTGATGTTGTTAGCAGCAGTGGCTAAGTTATCAAAAGTGAAGTCCACCTCGGCAGATAGTAGCGCCATCTGTGCGGGCGATCCGCCGTTGTAAGGGATATGGGCCACATCGACTTCGGCTTGTTTTTTGAATAGCTCACCGGCTAAATGACCACCACTTCCATTACCACCAGAACCGTAGTTAAGTTTGCCGGGGTTGGCTTTGGCGTAAGCAACTAAGTCTGCCACGCTATTGATGCCCATTTTGTCGGCTTGTTCTGCATTCATGACCAAGACGTTAGGCACATAAACCATGAGGCTAACAGCACTAAAGTCCTTGTCGGCATCGTAAGGCATCTGGCTGTATAACCAAGGGTTAACGGCGTGCGAAGCCAAGGTAGCAATACCTAGGGTTTTGCCGTCTGGTTTGGCTTTGGCGACGAGATCGGAACCAATGTTACCGCCAGCGCCGGGCTTGTTTTCGATGATTACCGTACCAAGTTGCTCTTTGACCTCATCAATTAAGGCGCGTGCGCTGATGTCAATAGGGCCACCGGCAGAAAAGGGCACAATCAGGCGCGTCACGTTTTGTTGAGCTAAGGCGGCGCTAGATAGACAGAGGGCTGCAACAGCAACCACGCTGCGGCGTAAAATCGGTTTAAACATAAAATCTCCTATTTCCATTGGATACGAGCTTGGCTTGCTCGACTGAGTATAGCCTCTAAGTGATTCGTGTCATCTTGGTTAATGACTTTTTCTAATTGATCTAATGACTGACGGACGGCATTTAATAAGGGGATCAGCTGATCACGATTGTCCGGCAAAATATCGCGCCAAATGCTGGCTTCGCAGCCCGCGATACGCGAGAAATCCCTAAACCCAGGACCTCCTAATGCCAATAACTCATCACAATCAGGCTGGTTGAGCAAGGCGTCCATATAAGCAAAGGCTATTAAGTGTGGCAGATGACTGACCGCAGCCAGACCACGGTCGTGGGCCGCCGCCCCCATTAGGCGAGGGTGCGCACCAATGGCTTGCCATAATTGCTGAGCTTGTTGCAATGCCTGAGCGTCTGTGAGTTCGTCTGGGCAAAGCACCACAGTCCTATTTTGGTAGAGCGTGGCAAAGGGCTCACTGGAGCCGGCTTTTTCTTTGCCTGCAATAGGGTGGGTCGGCACAAAGCGAGGATAGTGATCGCCTAAGGCTTGCTGTGCCGCCGATTGAATGCTGCGTTTGGTGCTTCCTACGTCCATGATGAGCGCATGGGCAGGCAAAGCAGTAGCGATATCACTAAGCAACCCAGGGATAGCTGCCACAGGCGCCGCTAAAAGCACAACGTCTGCGTCACGTACCGCATCCGCGGCATTAGTGGCTACCTTGTGGATTAGACCTTGTTCATAAAAGTGTTCGGCATGTTGCTGCGGCACCGAATAACCAGTGACCTGGTCGATCAGACCCGCTTGGCGTGCTGCCAAGGCAAAAGAGCCGCCCATTAGGCCACAGCCTAATAGGGCTAAGGTTTTTGAATCTGCCATGGTTTATTTTTTTAGCTTAGCAAAAGCGGCTGCTATCGCACTGTTACCGGT
Source organism: Alcaligenaceae bacterium (assembly GCA_012839585.1). Lineage (GTDB taxonomy): Bacteria > Pseudomonadota > Gammaproteobacteria > Burkholderiales > Burkholderiaceae_B > Paenalcaligenes. Next base: position 21,128 of record DUNB01000033.1, read on the forward strand.
GTCGGGGGTATTGCGGGAAGCCTGACGGTCATTGCGCGGTGAGCGATTTGGGCGCGAAGAGTTGAATTTGCTGTCTGCCTTTTTTAAGGAAGGCTCAGCCGTATCATCCAAACGCATGGTGAGGCTGATGCGTTTACGGGCTTCGTCTACCTCTAATACTTTCACCTTTACCGTTTGACCTACACGCACTACATCACGCGGATCCTCTACAAACTTATTGGCCAAGGCTGAAATATGCACTAAACCGTCTTGATGCACGCCAATATCGACGAAGGCACCAAAGTTGGCCACGTTGCTGACCACGCCCTCTAAGATCATGCCCACATGCAAATCACGAATTTCGGTAACGCCATCCATAAATTGGGCGGTTTTGAATTCAGGTCTGGGGTCGCGGCCTGGTTTTTCGATCTCGGTAAAGATGTCTTGTACGGTTGGCAAACCAAACTGCTCGTCGGTGAAGTCATTGGGGGATAAGCCGTTTAGCGCATTGGCTTGGCCTACTACGGCCGCGGCGTCGGCTTGGATTTTTTTAAGAATACGTTCTACCACAGGATAGGCCTCGGGGTGAACGGCGGAGGCATCCAGTGGATTGCTACCGTTAAGAATGCGTAAGAAACCAGCGGCTTGCTCAAAGGTTTTGGGGCCAAAGCGTTTAACGCTTAATAAGGTTTTGCGATCAGGGAAAGCGCCGTTTTCATCACGCCATTCCACGATGTTTTCGGCCAAGGTTTTGTTCAAGCCCGACACACGGGCCAACAACGCCGCAGAGGCGGTGTTCACATCCACTCCAACTGCGTTCACACAGTCCTCGACCACAGCATCCAAGGAGCGTTCGAGTTCGCGCTGGTTCACATCGTGTTGATACTGACCCACACCAATGGCTTTGGGATCAATTTTGACCAGCTCGGCCAGTGGGTCTTGTAGGCGGCGGGCGATGGAGACCGCGCCACGTAGGCTCACGTCTAAATCAGGAAACTCTTGGCTAGCCAGTTCTGAGGCTGAATACACGGAAGCACCGGCTTCGGACACCACAATATGTTGTACCGAGGCAAACTCAGGTTGCTCTTTAAGCAAGGTTTTAACCAACTGTTCGGTCTCGCGCGATGCCGTGCCATTACCAATGGCGATGAGCTGCAAGTTGTGCTGACGGATGAGTTGGCTTAGTGTTTTGGTGGTGCCGGCGATGTCTTTACGGCCACCAAAGGGGTAGACCGTGTCGGTGGCAATCACTTTGCCGGTTTCATCAATGGCTGCCACTTTGACCCCGGTTCTGATGCCTGGATCCAAACCTAAAACGCGTTTGTTACCTGCGGGGGCGGCTAATAGTAGATCACGCAGGTTGGCCGCAAACACACGAGTCGCTTCGGCTTCGGCCTCGTCACGCAAGCGACCGATTAATTCGGTTTCAAAGGCGGTTAAGAGTTTGACGCGCCAAGCAATACGACAGACCTCGGCCAACCATTTAGGTTGGGGGGCGGCATCTGCAGCAAAGTCGGCAGGGCAGTCAGCCAACGCCGCCACGCGCTCTACACAAGGGTGGGGCGTGAGGGCGTCTAATTCAGGGCTAAGACCCAAACGCAGGGCAAGTACCCCTTGTTGGCGCCCACGTAGTAGTGCAAGCACACGGTGTGAGGGCAGGGTGTTGAGTTTTTCAGAGAAATCAAACCAATCGCGGAACTTGTCGCCCTCGGCTTCTTTGCCTTCGACGACCGTGGCATACAATAAGCCGTGCTGCCACAGGTAGTTACGCATGTTTTCGAGCAGATCCGCGTTTTCTACATAACGCTGAGCCAGAATTTCACGAGCACCGTCCAAGGTTTTTTTGGCGTCATCAAAGCCGGCTTCGGCATTCATGAAGCCTTCGGCGAGTTGGAGCGGATCGCAGGTTTTGTCCGCCAAAATGGCTTCGACCAATTGATCTAAGCCGGCCTCTAGGGCAATTTGGGCGCGGGTGCGACGTTTGGGTTTATAAGGGGTGTATAAGTCCTCTAGGCGCTGTTTGCTATTGGCCTCTAGGATGGCGGTTTCCAATTCAGGGGTGAGCTTATCTTGTTCTTTGATGCTCTCTAGAATGGCCAAACGACGCGTTTCCAATTCGCGCATATACAGCAAGCGCACCTCTAGGTCGCGTAACACCACATCATCCAGCCCACCGGTGGCCTCTTTACGATAACGGGCAATAAAGGGGACGGTGGCCCCGCCATCTAACAAATCAATGGCCGCTGCTGCTTGCGAAGCACGAATTGAAAGCTCTTCAGCTAAGAGTTGTAGGATACGGGATTGGTCTATGGTTGATGTATTTGTCATGGTTTCCAGAGGAAAGCGCCTTAATAAGCATGCGCTTTATAGTTTATAAGGTTAGCAGTGTAGTATGATTTGTGAGTCAAGATAAGTCTTGCGCTTTTTTCCGCTTTTACTTTTTTCATCAAATTTATCATGCTTTTGCAGGACTTAGACGAGGTATTTGCAAATGATGGACCACTGGCGGCGTCGGTGGACCATTATTTTTTGCGTACCCAACAATTAGAGTTGGCTCAATCCATTCAGCAGGCCGTTGAAACCCCTTCCACCTTAATTGCCGAGGCCGGCACAGGCACGGGTAAAACCTGGGCCTACTTGGTGCCGTTGTTTTTAAGTGGACGTAAGGCGTTAATTTCTACGGGCACCAGAACCCTGCAAGACCAACTGTTTAGACGGGATTTGCCGCATTTGCGCAAGGCACTGTCTATGTCGTTGAATGTGTCTTTGCTTAAAGGGCGCGGCAACTATGCCTGTCACTATTATTTTGAAAAGTACGAGCAGGACGAACGCGGTTTTAACTCTAGAGCCGAAGCCGCGCAGATGCAGCATATTCAAAAATTCATAGAGCGCAGTAAAACCGGTGATAAAAGTGAGCTGGCCGAGGTACCCGAAGACGCGCCGGTTTGGCATCGTGTTACCTCGACCCGAGAAAACTGCCTAGGCCAAGACTGCCCCTATGTGGGCGAGTGTTTTGTGCTTAAGGCTCGCAGAAAAGCCCAAGAGGCTGATATTGTGGTGGTCAATCACGCCTTGTTTATGGCGGATTTGGCTTTGCGCGAAGAGGGCATCACGGATTTGTTGCCAGAGGTAGATGTGGTGGTCTTTGACGAGGCTCATCAACTGCCTGACGTAGCGACCCGTTTTTTGGGCACTACGGTTTCGATGCATCAAATTAACGATGTGGCGCACCTGATTGAGGCGGCCGGTTTGGCGCATGCCAAAGGCACAACGGACTGGAGTGCTGTGGCTGGAGCCATACGGCTATGTGTGCAGGAATTGCGGCTACAAGCCGCTCCTATACAAAAACTATCGGGCCACAAAGCCACCTTTATTGATTTGCCTAATGCCGAGGCCTTTGATAAAGCTTTGGATGACTTGCTGGATAAGCTAGACAAGGTCATCAAATTAGTGGATTTGCTCAAAGACCATCATCCGGATTTGGCCGCCGCCTATAAAACCGCATTGCAATTACGTGCGCAAATTTATGTGTGGACGCAGCCTGATCGCTCAGGAAAAAGTACCTTGATGCCTGGTGCTGACCCAGCGATGGTGCAGCAAATCGAACAAGAGTCCGTACGTTGGGTTGAACACGGCAGCAGCTACTTGCGTTTACATCGTGCGCCCTTATCGGTGGCGCAGATTTTTTCCCGCTATAAAGGCGAGGAGCAAAGCTGGATCTTTACCTCCGCCACCTTGTCAGTGCACGGTAACTTTAATCACTTTGTGCATCAGCTTGGGCTCTGGGAGGCTCGGGTCGAGGTCTGGCCGTCTCCTTTTAACTACCCTGAACAAGCCTTGCTTTATGTGCCACAAGGGCTGCCTTTACCGAACAGCTCTGATTTCTACCCCGCCTTTATTGATGAGATCATGCCCTTTATTCAACATGCGCAGGGCGGGGTGTTAGTGCTGAGCACGACGTTGCGCGGTGTGGATTTGATGGCGGATCTGATCCAGGAACGTTTAGATGCGTTGGGCTTAAAACGGCATTTAATGCGTCAGGGTGAAAAATCCCGCCAGGTCTTACTGGACACATTTAGGTCTAAAGCCAATGCGGTCTTGGTCGGTAGTGCCAGTTTCTGGGAAGGCATTGATGTGCCCGGGGATGCCTTAACGGTGGTAGCTATTGATAAATTACCTTTTGCGCCCCCCGATGACCCTGTGCTAGAGGCTCGCATTAAAGTCTGCAGAGACCGAGGCGGCAATCCTTTTGTGGAATACCAGCTCCCCGAGGCCGCTATTGCGCTAAAACAAGGGGCAGGTCGCTTGATTCGTACGGAAAAGGATTGGGGTGTATTGATTATGGGCGATGCGCGCTTAGTCGAAAAACCGTATGGCAAAGTCCTTTGGCGCGGATTACCCCCATTTACTCGCACGCGCAGCGCCGCACAAGCGTTGGCTTTTTATCAAAAAAAATGCCCAGACAGTAAATGATTGGTCTGGGCATCTTCTAGGCTGGTAGCCGTCTGTTGTACGATGGCTTCCTCTGCCGTGGTTTCTAATTCTTTTTGTAGGCTTCTATGCTCAAGAAAAAACGCTGATGCGGTCATCAGCGTTGCAATAGAAAAAGTGGAAACAACAATGGATAACAAAAACTTACTAGATATCTTCATCCTCAGATCCTTGACGACATGTGTGCTCAGGATTATACGAGGCTAGAAAACAATTTGTTAGATTTTGTCAGATTTTGTTGGGTTTTGTTAGGTTTTATCAGATTTAGTTAAAACCAGTTGATTGGGTTCCAGTAGTTTTTCTTGTCTTTAAGACCGGTGGTGAAATAGGTGGAGTTAGGATAGTTTTGATCCATCACACGTTTTACATCATCACGCAGTGCGGTATCGCCAAGCTTGTCGTAGGATAGGTACATAATGTAGAGCGCGCGCTCGGCAATGGCTACGCCTTGAAAGTCTGTAATGACACGTTGTGCACGGTTAATCGCCGCCACATAGGCGTCACGTGTGTAATAGTATTCGGCTACGTGTACTTCGTTTTGGGCAATGGTGTTGACTAACCAGTTAGCACGCAGGCGAGCATCATTGGCATAACGGCTTTCGGGATATTGCTCGATAAGCTGCATAAAGGCTTCGTAAGATTCGCTTAGGCCTTTAGGGTCGCGCTCGCTCGGGTCTTGCATGGTAAAACGCATTAAACTGGCGCTGGGGGGCGTAAAAGAAATTAAGCCCTTGAGGTACAGCATATAATCACTGCCAGGGTGGTTCGGGTATTGAGTTTGAAATCGGTCAATTGCGCTTAGGGCTTGTTCGGGTTCACCGTCTTTCCAGTTGATGTAAGCCTGATCAATTAATGACTGTTGTGCATATAAACCAAAAGGATAACGAGCCTCTACGGCCTCAAGGCGTGTACGAGCTTGCGACCAGTTACCGGCTGCCATTTCAGCTTTACCGTCTTGGTAAAGGCGTTCAGCGGTCCAGCCTGAGGTAGGGTCTACCGTGGTTTTAACGGATCCACAAGCAGCCAAAACGAAGCAGGCACAAGCGATGGATAGGGCACGCCCAATGCGATGGGTATAGGACAACTGAGTTAGAGATGAGTTTAAGCGCGTCACAAGAGCATCCTTTGCAATGAGCAAATGGGTTAGGTCCAAGCTAAATAAAACGATACCAATAAGAATAGCGTATTTTAGTGGGCTACAGGGATTCTAGACTAGTCATTCTGTACAGTGCAATCTAAGCATGTCAAAATTTAGCTCCACATTTAAGGTTTTATCATGAATTCAGCAACAAACCAGACAGAAAACAATGAGGCTTTGCAATTCAATATTGCAATTAGTGCCATGCCAGAACGCTTAGACAAAGTCTTGGCTCAGCTCATGCCCGACCATTCTCGTGGCCGTATACAGGACTGGATCGAGGCGGGACATGTGTTGGTGAATGGACAACAGGTACGGATTCGCCACCAAGTGCTACCAGGTGATGTGGTGCAGGTGTGGCCGCAGGCTCGTCCCGAAGAGCTCGCCTACGAAGCCGAAGACATCGCACTTGATATCGTCGCTCAAACCGACGACTGGCTAGTCATCAATAAACCAGCAGGCTTGGTGACACATCCCGGTGCGGGTAACTGGAGTGGCACATTACTGAATGGTTTGCTTTATCACTTCCCACAGTTAACGCAGGTGGCGCGTGCTGGCATTGTGCATCGTTTAGATAAAGACACCACTGGTTTGATGGTGGTGGCGCTCACAGAAATTGCGCAGACGCACTTGGTTAGGCAGTTACAAGAACGCACAGTAACACGCGAATATGTAGCGCTTTGCCATGGTTTTTTGTATGGGGCAGGTTGCATTGATTTACCCATTGGCAGAGATGCACGGGTCCCCGTCAGGATGGCAACGCAAAATGCCATCGCCCCTCGTAGTGCGCGTACCCATTACGAGGCGTTAGAGCACGGCCTGTTTGACCGTGGTTTAGCGGTATCGTCGGTACAGTGTCGACTGGAAACAGGGCGTACGCATCAGATCCGCGTACACCTAAGCAGTAAAGGACACCCTCTATTGGGGGATGAGATCTATGGTGGTAAGGCTTTGGCTGGGGCACAGCGTCAAATGCTACACGCTCGGGCTTTGGCATTCGAGGACCCCCGTACTAATAAAACAGTTAGCTTCACGATGGATCCGCCAGCCGACTTTATTGCCGTTTATGAGCAAATACAATGGAAAACCAAATAAAAACCATCACTGGGCCGAACTGGCCTGGTGTGCATTATTTCAGCACTACCGTGGCGGGTGGTGTCAGCCAAGGGGACTGGGCTGGCTTAAACCTGGGCGAACACTGTGGTGATGATCCGGCACACGTGCAGCAAAACAGACAGCGTTTGAATCAATTGCTTCCTAGCGCACCGCATTGGTTACAACAGGTACACGGCACCCAGATTTATCAAGCCTTAAAGCCCGCATCGCAAACGCGAGACTGGGATCAAGCCCCAGTAGCAGATGCGGCATGGACGACCGCGTCTAATACAGTGGTAGCAGTGCTAACCGCTGACTGTTTACCGGTGGTTATTAGTGATGCAAAAGCGCAGATAGTGGGAGTAGCCCATGCGGGTTGGAAAGGGTTGGCAGACGGAGTCCTCGAGGCTCTTTTTTTACGGCTACAAAAAAATAGCCCAGAAACCACGCATTGGCGTGCTTGGATAGGTCCTGCGATTAGCCAGCCGCATTTCGAGGTAGGACAAGAGGTGTTTGATGCATTTGTAGGTAAAGACGAGGCCTTAGCCACCTATTTTATTTCTAATAACAAACCAAATAAATATTTGGCGGATTTAGCTGGATTGGCCGCACATCATTTATGTCGCGTTGCACAAAATAAAATAGAAGTGGCCCAAAGTCATGCTTGTACCTTTGCAGAAGATAAAAACTATTATTCATATAGACGTCAAGCCAGAACAGGTAGAATTGTTACGGTAGCTTGGCTAGGCTAAAACAGCTAACAAATGTAATCCCCCCATTTTCCACAGTGCTCATTTGTAGAATTTAAGCTGCCTGTAATAACTGCCTTGGCGGTACTCCTCCGATGCCA
>DUNB01000034.1 GCA_012839585.1 Alcaligenaceae bacterium
GTCAATATGGGCGCCTCCCTCTGCTGGACACAATAATGACATTCCTCAGAGTTACTAGATATAAAAACAAAAGTTATTAAATACAGAAATCCCCTTTGAAATACTTACTATGTCTTTTGTCTAGACATAATTATAAAAATAATAATCAAAGGGGTATTTTTTATTAGTCTTTCAATGATTACGATACAAAGCTATTCGTATATCGATCACGCAAAACATTCTTCTGTACCTTACCCATCGTATTACGAGGCAATTCAGAAATCACATCCATTTTCTTTGGCAACTTGTAATTCGCCAATTGCTTTTTCAATGTACTGAGCATGGCAGTTAGATCTAACTGCGCTCCCTCTTCGGGCACAATTACCGCTAGCACCGCCTCCCCAAAATCAGCATGAGGCACACCAATAACAGCGGACTCGCGCACCCCAGGTAGCTCATCAATCACCAGTTCTATTTCTTTGGGATAGACGTTATAGCCTCCCGAAATGATCAGGTCTTTGCTGCGGCCCACAATACTTAAATACGTATCCGGTATGGACTCACCTCCTAGCACCCCAATGTCGCCGGTACGAAACCAGCCGTCTTGAGTGAACTCCTCTTGGGTTTTCTCTGGCATTTTCCAGTAACCTCTAAAGACATTCGGGCCACGTACCTGTACATGACCTGGCGTACCGATTTCTACCGTTTGATCGTTATCATCGACAACGCGTATTTCAATGCCCGGCAACGCGGCGCCTACTGTGCCAGCCAGACGTTTAGTCTTTGTCTGATCGTATGGGTTCGAGGTATTCATGACGGTCTCACTCATCCCGTAACGCTCTAATATCGTCATCCCCGTACGCTGCTCAAAGGCCGTAAAGGTATCCGCTAGCAAAGGCGCCGAACCTGAAATAAAAAGCCGCATGTTTTTGCAAAGGTCACGATTGAATTCTGGCTGCGCGAGCAAACGCACATAATAAGTGGGTACGCCCATCATCACCGTACACTGCGGCAAATAACGAATAGCCTGTTTCGCGTCAAAGCTCGGCAACCAAACCATGCGAGCGCCGGCTATCAAGGCGCCATGACAGGCCACAAACAGCCCATGAATATGGAATATGGGCAGCATATGCAATAACACATCATCCTGCTGCCAACCCCAATAGGATTTCAGTGTTAAGGCATTAGAGCTTAAGTTACCGTGCGTTAACATCGCCCCTTTACTACGACCTGTGGTACCCGAGGTGTACAAAATCGCGGCCAAATCATCCCACCCTACCGCAACCGTAGCAAAGTCTGTTCCTAATTCTGCTGCAGCCTCCATCAAGCTACCCGTGCCATCGGCCTCTAAGGTCAGCACATGCTCGATTTGATGGGCTTGTGCCAATGGTTTTAACCAGTGCAGATGTTGACTGGCCCCTACTAAAACAGCCGGCTGGGCGTCGCCCAAGAAATAGTCCACCTCTGACGCACTGTAAGCCGTATTCAAAGGCAAATACACGAGTCCTGCACGTAAGGTCGCTAAATACAAGAGCAAGGCTTCGGGTGTTTTTTCTACTTGCACGGCGACTCGTGCGCCCTGCGGCAATCCCAAGGAATGCAACCAATAAGCCAACTGACTACTGATGTGATCCAACTCATCCCAACAATAGGTCCGTGTGGTTGTTTCAATTGCCACAGTAGATCCATCTGCAGGAAAACCTTCTTTTAAGATGGCATATAAATTCTGATGTTTAGCTTGCTCCAAACTGACTCTCCTTTTCTTTGTTTTATTACAGCAAACGTTGCACTTTGCGTGAGACGCGAGGGCTCCCCTCTGCTAAGCGAAGTCGATTCGCGTCCAGCTTTTCTGGCTCATATAAATAATTCACCATCAAACCACACGACTGAGCCATGCCCTTGGCAGATCTATCGGCTGCCCAGTTAATATTTCCAATGCTTGCGCCATTCCCTAGGTGAAAACGAGCCACCGGATCTACGGGCTCGCCATCGTGCATAGCTCTCAGGTAATGAGCCACTACACGCATCCCATAGCCTTTAATCCCCTCATCCTCTCCGGTTTCTACTGCCGTACGTATAAGTACTGCAAGCTCTTCTCCGCTAAGCTCCTGCGCCAAAGCATGACGCGACTTTTCTTTCTGAGGAATCATTTCAGCCAAAGCCTCCTTAGACTGACGACCCAACCATTTTGTAAAACCAGGAATGGGTGAAAGCGTGGCAAAGGACTTAATAGAGGGAATCTCATCCACCAAAGCATCAATCACCCGCTTCAATAAAAAGCCGCCAAAACTAATCCCTCTCAAGCCCATCTGCGTGTTGGAAATGGAGTAAAAAATAGCCCAGCGTGCTTTGTTTTGAGTGGGACTAATGGGCTGACTGGGATCTAGCAATGCCTGTACATGGGTAGCCATGTGTTCGGCCAGCGCTACCTCCACAAAAATCAACGGCACATCAGGCAGGCGCGGATGAAAAAAAGCGTAGCAACGGCGGTCCGCCGCCACGCGCCGCTTCATGTCTGCCCAAGATTGAATTTCGTGTACGGCTTCATACTCAATCAGCTTTTCTAATAAAGAGGCAGGGGAATCCCAGTTAATGGGACGCAACTCCAACATGCCCACATCAAACCAATTGACCAACAACCCCGCTAACACTTTTTCCAGCTTAACAACACCGGGGATTTGGGTTTTCCATCGCAACATATCCGCTCTTAGCAACAGCATCAAGGCTAAGGAGTTGCTTTGTGCATACAGACGTCTGAATAAACGCACACATCGTGTTTCGTCGCTTTCACCTTCCGGGATGGCGAGTGTTAACGCTTCCAGCAGCATATAGCGCTCATCCTCCTTGTCACGATACCGATCCGCCCAAGTAAGGGCTAATTGATTGCTGGCGCTATCTTGTAAGGATGCACGATACAAAACCTGTAAATGCTGTACATTTACGAGCGGATCATCGCGTTCAAACCAGCGATTAAAGTGACTTAATAGGTCAATCACTAAGCAACACTCCTTGCTCTATCCTGTGCTTTTGCCATACGTCGTCCTGTTACCGTATCCAAGATAGGTTGCGGGGCTTGGTTCACCTCGCCACGCCATGCCACCATCATGTCCGGTCGGACTAAAACCAAATCGGCTTCATACAGCGCTTTGGCCTCAGCATGATCAATGCTCACAACTTCTAAAGGCATGCCTAGACCGGCAGCATAATCAGCCCAAGCCGCGTGATGTTGAAAAGACGACCCACCAGTAAAGTCCAACAGCGTAAAGCCCGCACTTAGTTTATCCAAAATAGAACAAGAAGGTGTGAGCCAAATATGTGGGGCTCTGTGCCCAGGTCTGGCAGTGGGAAAGTAGCGTCTGGGATCATCTGCCGGTTCGGCCGAACCATCTGGCACACAAATCGGAGAGTCGTTATAGCGATAACCTAATAACACACCTGAGGAGGCTAAGATTTTTTCTTGTTGTTGTAACGAGGCACTGAGACGATCTCGCAAAGCCTGGCCCTCGGCATCGTCTCGATCTAACTCTTCCCCATTCTGCATCACAGAAAAGAGTTGATCAAAGTTATCCGCCGCCTCTACGGTATTACGTACCCCTACAGGATGTCGTTCTTGGTGGTACGAATCTAAAATTTCCGCTGGTGCCCACTTATTGATCACCGCCTCTAGGCGCCACCCTAACTCCACCGCATCACCCACGCCGGTATTCATGCCCAAACCGCCCGTAGGGGTAAATTTATGCGCGGCATCACCCGCTAAGAACACGCGACCTTGTTTGTATTGATCCGCCACCAAGGCATGGGCCGTCCACGGCTGTACATCAATCACCTCGACCTCTGGCTTTTTACCCAGTAAACGCCATACAGCCTCCTGAGCATCAACCTCTTTCCAGTCCGTACCCTCAGGTAAAACCAAGTGATATGTCCAATGCGTGCCACCGTCCCAATTCAACAAAAACCCACGGTATTCTTTGCGTAAAGGGAAATAAATATTGCCGTGACCAAATGAATGGCACTGCATAAACTCAGGACTACGGAAATAAATAGAAATAAAACGGGCAATTCCGCTGCGTCCCGACATATTAATATCGAGCTGTGTGCGTACCGCAGATTGACCACCATCACAGCCCACCATGTATTCGCACCGCAACTGTTTACGGTGTCCATCCTCACACCGTTCAATGGTGGCATAAACGCCGTTCTCATCCTGCTCAAAGTCCACTAAGCGCCAACCAAAACGAGCGTCTACACTCTCTAGGCCAAGTACATAATCTTTAAGCGATTGCTCTACGTGCTGTTGCCCTACGATCGTTTTTAAATAAGGCGACCAGAACATTTCTTTTAATGGATCAGCCTGCGCACTATTACGGGCTTTTTCTAGTTCTGCATACGATAGCAGAGATAGTTGATGCAGACATTTACCGTGCATGCTGGAGACCCAGTAGTAATCTGCCGGGTAATCCGCTGGCACACCTTTATTCACCAGTTTTTTGTCCACCCCCCAACGTCTGAAGTATTCCATCGTGCGATTTCCTACCGCATTAGCACGCGGGTGCTGATTCACTTGCTCTCGTTGCTCCACAAGGATGGTACGTACTCCACGACTACCTAATTCGGCCGCCATCGATAATCCTACAGAGGCACCGCCTACTACTAACACGGGAACTTCAGTCATTTTTTACTCCTCCTGTAACAGTGTGGGCTCAAACATCACACTCTCAAACAATCTAATAATTACACTTTCAAACACTCCGCCCGCGTTATAGGGCTCTTGGCGCATTAAGGCTTCGACCTGCTCTCGGGATTCGGCCTGAATAATGAATGCCGAACCAATACGTTGAGTCCCCTCTTCGCTCAGCAAAGGACCGCCCACCAGCAACTGTTGCTGATGCGTCATCATGTATTCTCTATGTGTAGGACCCAACTGCTGTCTTAGTTCCTGTTTACCTGGAGCATCTAAAGCATGCACCAAATAAAAGCGACGATCCGATGAACGTTTGCTCATTGACTACCTCTTATTGCAGAAATTGGTATACCGCTTGGTTAAAGTGGTCACCGGCTTCTAAGTTCATTAAATGCCCACAGTTGAGCAAAATCTGCATTTGCGCCTTTGGCATAAGAGCCTGTACCTGTTTTCCCAGCTCCGGCGGAGTCAGACGATCGTGTTCAGCATATAACAATAAGGTAGGGCTCTGGATCTCTTGAATCTCTTTACTACGATCAAAAAACACGGCTGCCTCTATCGCTTTGAGGTATGAATCCTGACGCAGCTGACAAATACTGGCGTGTAGCGCATCGTAAACGGGCTTGGGAGCATCCGGTCCTATTAAAGAACGCACCAACTCTGGGGCCAGTTCCTCAAAACTACGGCCGGCTAATAGGGGCTGCTTTCGCAATCGAACATAATCATTACGTTGCTCGTCACTTAGGGCACGTCCAAAACTAGGGAATGCAGCGCAAATCGTTAAGCTTTGAATACGTTCGCTATAGCGATAAGCAAAGTCCATCAAAATACGCCCACCCATTGAAAGCCCTACAAAATGTGCTTTCTCTACGTTTAGCTCATCCATTAAGCGGATTAAATCAGCGCTGATTTCCTCGAAAACAAAAGCTCCCTCGTAGTCATCAGAATCACCATAACCGCGTAAATCCCAAGCCACCGCTCTGTAGCCTCGTTCAGCAAAAAAGCTTAGCTGCTCTAACCAGTTGGTTTTGTTGCCACCTATGCCATGCAAAAATATGATGGTTTCGGCTCCGCTTCCCGCCCAGGCATAGGCAATGCGTGGCGTACTGTGTGTGCGTTCATACTGAATTGGTTCACTCATGACATTAGACTCACACTAGGGGGGACAACAAACGCCCCTCATCCACAATACGCTTCCCATCTAGATCCACTGTGCAGGCCCTTAATGGCAAGTCAAAATGGCCATTGGTAAAGCGGTCAGCGTACTCATTCGCCCCCGTGGAAATCAAAAAATTACCGGCAAAAGCACGTAGCTCGGTTCCATTCGTATCGTGCTTGTCATACATCACCATGGAATCCCAACGCGCGGCTGGATTCATCCCCCATCCCACATGCGAGACGCCATAGGCATTTTTGTCATTCCAGGCGGCTAAGTAGCTACGCATTAACTGGGCATCTACGCCCTTGCCCTGAATATCGACCACAAAATCGTTTTCAATGACCAAATGCACTGGGCTTTCCAAGTAGCGCTTAAAGGTCAGGTTTACATCACCGGCATCCATGACCACCGTGCCATTTACCGTGCCTTCACGCGGAAAACACAGGCATAATCCACCTGGCCAATACGACACCTTACCCGGCTCCGTCACAAAGCCTGCAGAACCTCTGGATGGAGCACCCTCTACGTTAATGGTTAAATCCGTGCCAGCCGCTGAGGTCACTCGCATTTGCTTGGCTTGATCCAACATTTGCACACCCAGTTGGACTTTTTGGTGTAAGGCCGGATCCGGGGCGAGGCGTTCTAAAATTTCCGGATGCTCATTGCTGATCATCATAAGTCTCGCGCCTTCGGATAAAATGTTCTTGAGTTCAGGCGCGTGCAGTAAGCCCTCCACCGTACAATCAATCACCACATCCGCCGTACGCAAGGCCGCCAATACCGAGGTATTGCCCTGCAACGCCGGTGAGCTTCCCGTAGAACGCACAGCCACCGGATCACTTAAGGGAGCAGAGGGCATGACCACATGAAATAACTGCGCTTGTAGATCGCTTAATGCCAGCTCGGCCAAATGCACGTTAATCTTACGGGATAAGGTTTCAGACAAGATCGCCACTCGGTCACCCGGCTTGATCTCACAAAGCTGAAACACACGACGAAAACTCGCTATCCATTTACCTTCTATACGTTCTGTTAGCATCTTCACTCCTGCTAATAAATATGACTCATTTTTTACTTTGAGCGACCCACTATGCAAACCCGCCACTTACACCCCACGGATCTGGAATATTTCGTCAAAATCTGCCAGCTCGGTAGCATGACTCAAGCCAGCGTACAACTTGGTGTAACTCAACCTGCGCTTAGTAAGTCCATTCGTCGCTTAGAGCAAACCGTAGGGGCTAAGCTACTTGAGCGCAGCACGCGAGGGGCTAGACCCACACAAATAGGCTTAGAGCTTATGCACCGAGGTAGCGTGATTCTGAGTGATCTAAAAACCACCCAACACCTACTGCAAGAAATGAGTGGCTCTAGAATGGGAACCGTATCCATGGGTACAGCTCCTAGTTTGAGTCATCACTTTCTTCCCTCGGTGATCCAGCTCGCTCAACAGAAAAGACCCCGTCTATTTTTTCAGGTTAACGAAGGTATTTTCCATCAACTGCTGCCACGTTTATTACTGGGGGAGTTAGATTTTATTATCAGTTCGCCCTCCAGTAATGAGCCCTTAGCTCCTGAGCTAGTTTGCGAGCCCTTAGGTAGCAATTACTTTATGGCCTGTGTGGCTCACAACCACCCTTTAGCACTTAGCAACGCCATAGCTGATGAACAGCTTTTGGATTACCCCTGGGTGTTAACCTCACCTCAAGGTATTTTGCGCAATACGCTTAACCTTCTGTTTAAGTCCCGCGCCTTACCTGCTGTAACGCCGCAAGTGGAAACCAGTTGTACCACCTTGTCTAAAGCTCTCATCACCCAACAAAACTTCATCAGTTTTTTACCCGTGGAGTCCTTTGCCGAGGAGCAAAAAATGGGGTTAATTCGCCCACTTAATATTCCTTGGTTATATTGGAAGCGTGACTTGTATTTGTTGCTACGCCGAGGTCATAACCCCTCGCCGGCCGCTCAGTTTGTTATCGATCTCATCAAGGCGGAGGCTCCTCAACGGCTCACTCCACCTCCTCCTACTTTTATTCACTCAGATCACTAGTCCGTTTTAACGCGCCATTTTTGATCTTTGACCTGCACCAAAATACGAGCACGCTCGTCTAAGCCGTTATGATCTGTCTCTGTCATGGTGTAAACACCTTGGGTGCCGACCACCTCTTTGACGTCTTGCTCTAAGCTATCGCGTAGTTTGACTCTAAAAGCCTCGGTTCCGGGTTCAGCTGCTACCTTGGGCAATACCGCCTCTAGCAGCAGGTACGCATCATAGGCATAACCGGCAAATGGACTACGCGCCTCTTTGCCGTACGCGGCATCGTACATCTCAAAGTATTTAGTGGCATTCGCCTTAACAGGGTTGCTTTCGGCTAATTGCGAAGCAAACAAATAAGGTCCTGCTGGAGCAATGGCATCAGCCACTTGCTTTCCACCAATACGAATAAAGTCCTGACTGACTGAACCATGCGTGTTGTAAATCATGCCTTGGTAGCCTTTGTCGCGTAGCGAAATATGCGGCAAAGCACCAGAAGCTCCCGATGCACCAACCACCACAGCATCGGGCTGAGTTTTCATGATTTTCAGCGTTTGGGCGATGATACTGACATCATTACGCTGATAGCGCTCATCAGTCGTAATCTCCAGACCGTCGATAACTTTTTGCTCTGCAACCGCCTTATATACAGAATCCCCCCAGGCATCTGCAAAGCCGATGTAACCCACTTTTTTCACCCCGTTTTTCTTCATATCCTCCAACACCGCTCCCATCATCAATGGAATAGGCTGAGGGATGCTAAAGGTCCAAGGATCTTTTTTGGCATCAAAATCAATAGGCCCCAAAGAAATCAAAGGAGTCTTGTATTCGGCAGCCACACGCATTAACGCCTGCGTGACAGGCACGGAATTAGAGCCAATCAAAATATCAACATTTGATTCCTCTACCAGTTTTTTCGCATTCCGCACGCCAGTGGTGACGTCCGACTCATCATTGAGGACGATGTACTTAACCGGTTGTCCTGCGATTTGGTTAGGTAAGCTCTCAAACACATTTTTATATGGAATCCCCAATACCGCGCCAGAGCCGGTAGAGCTCACGACCACGCCTACCGAAAAGTCAGCCGCTTGTGCCAACCCAACAGACGCCTGCATAACGGCGGTAAAAACCAAACCACCCAGGATTTTGTCTCGGTTTTTCATACACCCTCCTAATAAATGTCATCAATCATTTTTGTTATATTTATCAGTATAGGCAGTACCGTTGCTGCCGCAATAACCTATACCAGCAGCTAGTCATAACTTTTATTCATGCCTTAATCCAAGACATAAAAAAACCCCAAGTTGTAGGATTGTTATCCAATAACCTGGGGTTTAACTTTTTGTTAAAGCGACCTGTGATCGCTTTAACACCTAGTTTTAGGGATTATTTAGTGCTTGGGTCTTTAATAAAGCGTAGGTAAGGCAATTTGATATCAAGTTCACCAAATTTTTCTTTGGCTTGCTCATCGTTTAGGCCTAGACCAACGATAACGTCCTGACCTGGTACCCAGTCAGCAGGAGTGGCCAAAGGCTTACCGTCTGTGGCTTGGATGGCATCCAAAGCACGTAGGATTTCAGCAAAGTTACGGCCTACCGACATAGGGTAGGTCATGGTTAAGCGAATCTTTTTGTCTGGACCAATAATAAATACGGTACGTACTGTGGCACTGTCAGCAGGGGTGCGGCCATCAGGAAGATAGGCTTCGGCAGGAAGCATGTCGTATAGTTTGGCAACTTGTAAAGAGGTGTCGTCAATAATAGGGAAGTCGGCAGGAGCACCAGCAAACGCCTCAATGTCGCGTTTCCATTTTTTGTGATCCTCTACGTCATCCACTGACACACCCATCACTTTGGTATTGCGCTTTTTGAACTCAGGGACCAAACGTGCTACAGCACCGAACTCAGTCGTACAAACGGGAGTGAAATCTTTGGGGTGCGAAAACAAAATAGCGTAGCTATCGCCAATCCAATCGTGCAGAGTCAACTCGCCAGCGGTGGAGTCAGTAGTAAAGTTTGGTGCAACATCATTAATACGAAGTGACATAATCAGTCCCCCTTATAGTTAATACAAACATCCCTACCCATGCTATCACACCCTATTGTTTCCCTTGAGTATATCCATATAGCTAATTCGTAAAAATGCTTTACTTATTATAAAAAAATTGATCTACACCAACAGAGTGCAGGCTTTATCCCGCCTATTTATTAGCGATGTGGGTACAATCCCGCTTGCTTAGTAATTAACCGCAACCATTTATCGTATTTTTTGACCAACTTTGGAGCTCAGGTAATGCCCAGCACGTTAGCTATTGTTATTTCCCTGCTGCTATTAATGTTTCTAGCATACCGTGGCATCACGGTTTTGCTTTTGGCGCCAGTTATGGCTGCTCTCGCTGTTTTTTTATCAGGTGATCTTGGTTTTTTGCTACCCATTTACACCGAAACGTTCATGAAGGCACTAGGTGGTTATGTTTTACAGTTTTTACCTATATTTTTATTAGGGGCTTTATTTGGTCAGCTTATGGCGGATTCTGGTGCAGCCAATACCATTGCTCGTTGGATTGTCCAACGCCTAGGCCCTAAACACGCTGTGGCAACCGTGGTTTTAGCCTGTGCTTTCTTAACCTACGGTGGTGTGTCGCTATTTGTTGTGGCCTTTGCCATCTACCCCATCGCTAGAGATTTATTCCGTACTGCCGACATTCCCAAACGACTGATTCCTGCCACCATTGCCTTAGGCTCTTTTACCTTTACCATGACGGCCATGCCAGGCACGCCCGCCATCCAAAATGCCATTCCTATTCCATACTATGGCACCAACGTCTTTGCTGCGCCTGGTTTAGGAATACTTGCCTCTGCCATGATTCTAACGGGAGGCTTATGGTGGCTGCAGTCTAGAGTTAAAAAAGCCCAAGCAAACGGTGAAGGCTATGGCGATCATGAAAGCGACCAGTATCTCCCGATGGAGCATGCAGAGGAGGCTCCAACCAAAGGCCCCCTTTCCGTCATGCCGCTATTTTTAGCCGTTTTGCCCTTAATCCTGGTGATTGGCGTTAATGCGATTTTTACCTATCTGGTTTTTCCTAAAACCGACTTTAGCCCTTTGGTTGAGAAATTCCCTAATGTGGACCCACAAAAAATGGCCGGCTTATGGGCTTTAATTATTGCTTTGGTCACTGCCTGCTTTACCTTAGTGATAGTACGCCTAGGTAAATGGGAAGACTTAAAGGAAACGATCAACCAAGGTGTGTTCGGTTTTATGCTGCCACTATTTAATACGGCCTCCGAGGTTGGCTATGGAGCGGTCATTGCTGGCTTAGCTGGTTTTGCCATTATTCGCGACTCCGTGCTGAATCTAGCGCCTAATAACCCATTAATCTCTGAAGCCATTGCCATGAACATTCTGGCGGGAATTACCGGCTCGTCCTCTGGCGGTCTAAGTATTGCTTTACAAACATTAGGACCTGACTATTTAGCCATGGCCCAACAAGCGGGAATTAGTCCTGAGCTGATGCACCGTGTTGCGGTGATGGCAGCGGGTGGTTTTGATACGCTGCCTCATTGTGGCGCCATCATCACCTTGTTAGCAATTTGTAAATTAACGCATCGCCAAGCCTATTTAAACATCGCAATAGTTACAATGGTCACCCCAGTATTCTCCATTATCGCCGTGATTACCTTAGGAACCCTGTTCGGAAGCTTCTAAAACCCTTAGCGAGTCATAAAAAAGCCTTCTTTTCCTAATCCCTACCGATACGACTTTATGCCCAAGACTGTTAACGCTACTCCCATAGCCACCTCGTACTGCAGCTTAGCCATTTTTTTATTTGCTGCATTGGCTTTAGTCGTGCCTAGCGGTTATTCCATAGGGGCCGTGCTGTTATTGCTTGGCGGCCTCTATGCGCTAAAGCAAGCTCGGGTCGAGCTAAATACCAAGGACTATCTCTTATTGGGGGCGCTGATACTCTTTAGCGCAGAGGGCATCGCTAACAACCTATTCCATCAGGCCAGCTCCAGCTCCTACGACAAAATCATCCGTTTTGCGTTGGCTGTGCCTGCCTTTTTTCTTATACGTTGGGCTAAACCGAATGCACATTGGGCTTGGTTCGGTGCAGCCGTCGGTGCGATAGGCGCTGGCTCTTTCGCTTATCTACAAAAATTCACGATAGGTTTTGAGCGAGCCGAAGGTCACACTCAGGCCATTCAGTTTGGTAATTTGTCCATGCTGTCTGCTCTGTTTTGTTTAGCTGGCTTAGGCTGGGCCTCTCAGCTCAAAACCAACAAAAAGCACTACTATTTTATTTTATTAGCCTTAGGCGCCTTAGCGGGCATTATGGGCTCTTTATTATCGGGCAGTCGAGGCGGCTGGGTGGGATTACCTTTTGTATTTTTAGTCTTATTCAAAGCCTATCACTCCTTTTTTAGCCTTAAAGCCAAACTCATCGCCGCAGGAGCATTAGGACTCGCCGCTCTTGCCATCTTGAGCACGCCACAACTTCCTGTTCGGGATCGTATCGTAGAAGCCTTTCACAACGTCCAAGAATACCAGCGCGGCAATAGCGAAACCTCGGTAGGGGCCCGCTTTGAAATGTGGCAAGGTGCAATTCAGCTTATCAAAGAAAAACCCTTGATGGGCTGGGGCAAAGATGGCTATCAATCCGCCATGCAAGCCTTAGCAGAACAAGACAAAGCAGACCCAGTAATCGGTCTTTTTAACCATGCTCACAACGACATACTGGATCAAACTGCTAAACAGGGGCTGCTTGGCTTGATCACATTGCTTGCTCTGTATTTGGTACCACTCTATTACTTTAGCGCCTACTTACAGCACCCGCATTTAGGTATTCGATCGCTATCCGTGGCTGGGACCTTGTTAGCTGTAGCCTATATAGACTTTGGCTTTTCACAAGCCTTTCTCACCCACAACAATGGGGTCATGATGTTCGCTTTTTGGTTAATGATTTGGGCTGGACTGCTACGCAATACTATCGAGCAACACACTGCGTCTGCTGCCACTGTGCGGTAAACTGATTACGCACTTGAATTTGTGACTGTAGGCGTCCTATCAGCAATAGCTGTACAGGGGGCGGCAAAGTACCTAAGCCTTCGACAAAACCAGTGGCCTGAGTGGCACTCTGGTAGTCGACCTGACCTTTCACCTGCCCCTCTATCCCTTGTTTAGAGGCCTCACAATAACCGCTAAATGCCATCCCCGTGCTGGTTTGGCTATCTAGTTGTAGTTCACACTGTCCTAACGCTTTTCCCAACACCGCCAGTCCCTTTTGCGGATCAGCCAGTAGCTTGGCTTTAGCGGGCGACAAACATTCATTAAACTGGCTAGGATCATATTGATCTAGTTTTTGTCGCTGAGCGGGCTTTAAAAAGGCGGCGGCTTGCTGTTTAATGAGTTGTAGCTGCGCACCCACCTCTTTGCCCTCGGCAAAGGTCTGCGTGCTAATCTGCCACTGGCCTGGCTTTGGTTGTACCGCCAAAGGAGCAGCTTGTACTAAAGACGCCAAACCTAAAAATAAAATACCTGCTGCGAGTTTCTTCATACCTGCCTTTTTACCTATTCAGAACGCTGACGAATCAGCCAACGTTTACCAACATTAGCACAACTGGAATCCCGATGGATCACATTGACAATCATTTACCTATCGCTGCCATTGTTCACCAAAGCGCAGAGGCCGCCGATGAACCTTTGCAGGCGTTTATTCAATACGCACAAGAACAAGGCCAGGTCGTTTTAGGCGTGGTGCAAGCCCCAGAAGAGGTCAGCTTTGCCTATCGCAGCAAAATGGGCATCATCGACTTAAGCAACGGTCACTACACCTCCATTTCTCAAGATCTGGGCGCACACAACACTAGCTGCTGCTTGGACTCAGAGGCTGTTAGCAATGCCAGTGTGATTCTACAAAAAGCGCGGACTCAAAACCCCGATCTGCTTATCGTCAATCGCTTTGGAAAGCTAGAGGCCGAGGGCGAAGGCTTTGCCGATGAGATGCTAGAGATCATGAGTCTGGGCATTCCCATGATCACTGTGGTCGCCACACGTTTTTTAGACGCTTGGCGCGCTTTTTCTGGTGGACTTGGCACAGAGTTGGCTGCTGATTTAACCCAAATTCAAGATTGGTATGCACTACAGCAACCTAATAACCAAAAGAGATAAGCATATAATGTTATAATATATAGCTTCACTCATCTCTTATTGGTAACCCAAACATGATCAGTAGTGTCTTAGGCTTTGTTGTAGGTCTCACCTTAGGACTTACAGGAGCCGGTGGTGGTATTTTAGCGGTTCCTGCCTTAGTGCTTGGTGTGGGTCTAAGCATGACAGCCGCTGCCCCTATTGCTCTTATCGCCGTGGGCCTGGCCGCCCTAACAGGCGCTCTCGATGGTTTACGTCGTCGTATGGTGCGCTATAAGGCTGCTATTCTGATGTCTGTAATTGGTAGCCTGATGTCGCCCTTAGGCGTCTGGTTAGCTCAACGCCTACCCGAGTTTTGGCTCATGGTGTTATTTAGTCTGGTGATGCTCATCGTAGCCGCCAGAATGATCAATCAGACACGCGCTACTCAGCAGGCTAAAAGCCATTCCCAACCCGCTCCCTCGAAACCTTGCATGACCTCTGAGGTCACGGGCAAGTTCATTTGGAACAGTCGCTGTACCCTAACCATAGGCAGTATTGGAGCGCTCTCTGGCTTGTTAACGGGACTATTGGGTGTAGGCGGTGGATTTATTATTGTGCCCCTACTCAAACGATTTACCAATTTGACCATGCATAGCATTGTGGCGACCTCCTTGATGGTGATTGCCTTAGTCTCCGCTGTAACTGTGCTGAATGCATTGGCAACTAGCTCTGCACTACAACATCCAGCCACCTGGCCCTTTGTGGCGTTAGTGGTCGCGGGGATGGTTACAGGACGTCTAGTCGCCCCCAAAATCGCCCCTATCGTTATACAGCGTAGTTTTGCTGCATTATGCGTAGTATCAGCTGGGGTTATCTTGTTTAATGCGTTTAGTGCTGCTTATTAGATGGCTTGATCACCCCTACTTATTGAACAAATTAAGCCCCCAAATCATTGAATAGCCATCCAACGATTTGAGGGCTTTTTAATGCATAAGAGCAAACGAGGGAAATACCTCTAATAAAACGGCGTGGATGCCGTTCTATGTTTATAGACTTATTTCACCAGAGTCCAAGCACCATTTTTAACGGTCAACAACTCTACGCCACGCTCATCAAAACCACTGTGGTCTTCAGGAGTCATATTGTAAATACCCTGCGTACCAGGTAGTTCTTTGACGTTTTCCAAGGCCTCGCGCAGTGCAATACGGAACTCCTCTGTGCCTGGCTTGGCTGTTTTTGCTGCGATAGGTAAGGTTTTTTCTAACAAAAGCCATGCGTCATAAACGTTACCACCAAAGGTGGCTGGCATATTGCCATAACGCTCGTTGTAGCTATTCATATAGCCTAAGGCCACGGCTTTAGATGGGTTGTCATCTGAAATCTCATCTGGCACCAGCATTAAGCTGCCACCTAAAATGGTGTTTTCTACCGACTTGCCACCTAAACGCAAAAAGTCATTCATCGCCGCACCGTGTGTTTGATACACCGTGCCTTTGTAGTTACGTTCGTATAAAGTGGATTGTGGCAAAACAGCAGGACCGCCTGGTGCCGCGATCAGTACCGCATCCGGGTTGGCCGTCATCATTTTAAGCACTTGTCCGGTCACCGAGGTATCCGGACGTTTAAAGCGCTCGCTAGAGACCAAGCTAATTCCCTTGGATTCAAGTCGTCCTTTGACTACCTCGTACCAGGTTTCACCATAGGCATCCGCAGTACCGATAAAGGCTACACTTTTTACGCCATTGTCCACCATGTGCTGGATTAGCTTGTCGGCTACCAAGGCATCATTCTGTGTGGTTTTAAAAACCCATTTGCGCTTTTCATCCATAGGCAGCACCACGGCGGTCGTGCCGACTGGTGCTAACAACGGGGTTTTGGCCTCGCTAATGATATCAATTAGCGCCATCGCATGAGGCGAGCCTGACGGCCCAAGGATGGCATCCACCCGTTCCTCGGTCAGAAGTTTTTTAACCGAGGTTACCGTGTTATTTGGTTCACTCGCATCATCAAAGTGAATGTACTCTATCGTTAAATCGCCCACCTTTTCGGGGAGCATCATGGCGGTATTTCGCTGCGGGATCCCAACAGCAGAAACGTTTCCCGTCGCCGACGCAATGGTTCCGATTTTTACCTGCGCAAAAGAGGCTGACGCACCCATAGCAGCTAGTGCGGCACTTAATAACACAACAGCACTTTTAATTCTCATGTTTTTCCTTTCGCTTAAATCAATGATTTGATGCACTCCCATTTGTACAAAACCCACCCTCCAGTTCCTAGTTTCATAACAAATGTGTTGTCTACTTTATACCCTGAGCCACATCTGTTTCAGCTAAAAAGAACCATTAGATCGGGTTTATCCCTAGAAAAACAGGCTCATTTTTTTACTTTAGATAGCTAAAATTAAGAAGTAAACTAAATATAAATCTGCGGAGACTCACTATGGAAGCAACTGGGCTTATCGACCAATTTGCTCGTAACAACCTGCCCCCAAAAGAGCAGTGGCCTGTTTTATTACTAGACAACAATCCAGATGTTGCCTACCCAAAACGCCTTAATGCCGCCACGGAACTGCTATCAGCACAAATTGAACGGGGTTATGGTGATAATGTCGCTCTACAGTGGCTAGACAACAATCAAGAAAAACAAATTAGCTATAAAGAGCTGGACGCCTTAAGCAATCAAATCGCCCATGTTTTTGTCGATGATATGGGCCTAGTTAGCGGTAATCGTATTCTATTGCGTGGCCCTAACAATTTAATGATGGCCGCCAGCTGGCTAGCAGCCCTTAAGGTAGGTTTGGTCACCGTACCAACCATGCCGTTATTACGTGCAGTAGAACTCAAAACCATCTTAGACAAAGCCGAAATTCAAGCCGCCGTCTGTGATGCCGGCTTAGCCCAAGAGCTGAACTACTGCATGGATGCCTCTCATCCCCATCACAGCGCATTTCTAAAAACCGCTTTGTTTTTTAATGATGATGGCGCGCAAAGTCTAGACACCTTGGCCCAAAGCAAGCCGACCGAATTTACCGCTTGTGATACCGCCGCCGATGATGTGTGTCTGATTGCGTTCACCAGCGGCACCACCGGTCAACCTAAAGGCTGTATGCATTTCCATCGCGACATACTGATTATGTGCGACACCTTTAGCAAACATATTCTACGTCTTACCCCAGAAGACAAGGTCTGCGGCACTCCTCCTTTGGCCTTTACCTTTGGCTTAGGCGGTCTGTTATGTTTCCCCTTACGGGTGGGTGCTAGCTCTGTATTGGCCCAAGGCCTAAGCCCCAAGACCATGCTGGAATACGTAGACCGTTTTGGTATTACCATGACCTTTACCGCCCCCACCTTTTATAGACAGATGGCGGCGCTGGTCAAGGATTTTTCTTTGGCCTCATTGAAAAACACCGTATCGGCTGGCGAAGCCTTGCCACAAGCCACGCGTGAGCTCTGGAAATCTGCCACAGGCATCGAAATGATTGATGGTATAGGCGGCACCGAAATGATCCACGTTTATGTGTCCAGCCGTCCCGAAAACGTACGCCCTGGCGCCATTGGACAGGTTGTACCCGGATTCCAAGCCCAAGTCGTCGATGACAACCTACAGCCTGTACCTAATGGCACCGTTGGTCGACTCGCGGTGCGTGGGCCTACCGGTTGTCGTTATCTCAGTGACTCTCGTCAGCAGCAGTTCGTCCAAGGCGGTTGGAACTTACCTGGTGACACCTTTACTATGGATGATGATGGTTATCTGTTCTACCAGGCACGTAACGATGACATGATCATTTCCTCTGGCTATAACATCGCTGGCCCAGAGGTTGAGGACTGCTTGCTTAAACACCCCGCGGTCTCTGAATGTGGTGTGGTTGGAGTACCTGATGAGGTACGCGGTCAGATTCTCAAAGCCTACATTATTCTCAAAAACGACTATCAGCCTAGCGATGCTCTAGTCAAAGAGCTTCAAGACTTTGTGAAGCAAAACGCCGCCCCTTACAAATACCCGCGTGCGGTGGAATTTGTAGACGATTTACCGCGTACTGAAACCGGTAAATTACAACGTTTTATGCTGCGCAAAATGGCTTTGGAAAACTAAGGTAATTGCAGCTGTATGCGCACCCCACCTAAAGGGGAGCGCATGGCGGTGACTTCCCCCTCATACAGACCAACCAAATCATTCACTATAGATAGCCCCAGCCCTGAGCCTGGGGCTATCTCATCTGCTCGAATGCCACGTTTAAAAATGGCGGTGTATTGCTCGGGATCTAAGCCCATACCGTCATCATCAACGACTACCAGCAATATTGACGCGCCCGTCTCTGTGGTTTTTCTGCTCACTCTGACCTCTATTTGACCTGAGGTCCACTTAAACGCGTTATCCAGCACATTACCCAGTATTTCATGCAAATCCTGAGCATCCCCTTTGAAGTACAACTCGTCTGATTCCTGACTGACTCGCACCTGTACATCTTTAGAGGCATAAGAACGCTGCAACACTTTAATTAAACTCTGCACGGCTGGTACAACTGCAGTGCGTACCCCTACCGTTTTCACAGACGCGGCAACTCGAGCTCGGGATAGGTGATAATCCACCTGCTTTCTCGCATCCGCTACCTGATCTAGCACTAGCTCAGCCAAACCGTCCTCATGGTTTTTAGCGGCGTTCGCCAGTACAGCCAAGGGCGTTTTAATTGCATGCGCTAAATTTCCAGCTTGAGTTCGGGCTCGGTTCACGACCTGCTCCTGGCTCTGCAACACCCGATTAAAGTCGGAGACTAGCGGTTGAATTTCCTGTGGATAACGCCCCTCGATAAGGGAGCTCCGTCCCTCGTGTACGGCGATCAAACGACCTCGTAACTGGTGCAAAGGACGTAAGCCTAAGCGTAACTGCCACCATACGCCCAGAACCAAGACCGTCCCTAACAGAGCTAAGGTGAGCACTAACATCCACACAAAACGCTGCAAAGGCTCTGCAATCAACTCCTTTTGCGCCGCCACCCAAAACTGTATGGGTTGATCATCATCAGCTTCTGCTAGCGTCACACGGCGACCTACCACATACAGCTCGCCCAAAATCGGATCCGTATAGTTAAACCACGCGTCTTGTCCAGCATAAGTCAGTGGAGGCTGTAACGACTCATCCCATAAGGAATTGGAGTGCAAGGATTCGGAAAAAGGGGCGGTAGGTTCTATTTGCCAATACATACCACCCAAGGGTTGCCCAAAGCGCGGATCACTTAAGTCTTGCGTTAAGGTTATTTGATGGTTGATTAAGGAGGTTTGAGTAATCAACTGCAGCATATGCACATTTAGCTCTTTATTGAGTTGTTGCTCTACATGCTGCTGAAACAGCTGATTTAATAAGATGCCCGCCGCGACCAAACTACCTAATACCCACAACAAAGCGCCGACTAAGAGGCGTTGAGTTAAGGATTGGGAAGAAAACCACGAGTTACGCATCGGGATCAATCAGCTTATAACCCAGACCGCGCACCGTTTGTATATAGTCGGCAGGCAGTTTTTTACGCAAACGACCAATAAACACATCAATTGTATTTGAATCACGATCTTGATCTTGAGCATAAATATGCTCCGTCAAATCCGTGCGCGAAACCACCTCGTCAAGGTGGTGCATCAAATACGCTAACACCTTGTACTCGTGTCCCGTTAAGTTCAGGGCCTGATGATCCAAAAAGAATTGTGACTGCCTAGTATCTAACATCAGACGGCCACACGAAAAGATAGCGCTAGCCTGTCCCGCAGCCCGTCGCAACAAAGCCCGAAGGCGTGCCAGCAACTCTTGCATATGAAAGGGTTTAGTGACATAGTCGTCGGCCCCAGCATCCATACCACTGACTTTTTCGTGCCAGCTATCACGCGCCGTCAAAATTAAAACCGGCATATTTCTATTTTCTGCACGCCAACGTTTTAAAACCGTAAGACCATCGATTTGCGGTAAACCTAAATCCAGTACCACCAGATCAAAAGGCTCAACACTCGCCATGTAATGCGCTTGGGCACCGTCTACCGCCGTATCCACCACATAACCTTGTGTACTTAGCGCCTCTTTTATTTGCTGTAATAAATGCTGGTCATCCTCTACCACTAAGACTCGCATACTTATTTTCTCCTGTGAGCGCGCCGACTTTTTTCGCTGAGCACCTCTGCTGTATTGGCATCCACCGTCAGCTTGGTCACAAAACCGTCCGCCATTAATAGACGGATTTTATAAATATACCGACCGTTTTTTTGCACTAGATCCACATCAAGCACCCGTCCCGGATAATGTGGGTGAAGACGACGTAATACCCAGCGTAAAGACTTGATTCGTCCCTTGTGGTGCGCCTCGCGCATTTGTTCACGCGTCAAGCGCTCAGAAGCCTGAACAGGTAATGTGCTTGCTATGCTCAGGAGCCCCACAGCACAAAAAGAAAGAAAGCGTCGACGCGTCATAAGTCCATATAGCTATTCTAGTATCAGTCCTTTAGCTTAAAAAGACTCACATGAACCTGAGATGAACAAGCCCTTCACTCTGAGTTCATTCGCGTTATTACACAATACACATACCACCTTGAACAAGGTATGCTTTTTATCTGGAGAGATCATGTCTAAATTATTGATTAACACCTTTGCTTCTATCGCTACCGTAGGCGCTTTGTTAGGTGCCCCCGTCTTCGCTCAATCAACGGCAGACACTGCTGCTACGGCTGTAACAGCCCCTCAATCCGCCACTCCTTCTATGAAAGAAGCCAAGTCCCCACGTGTCGAATTACCTAATCACTCTGAGTGGATGAATATCAAACAGGCTTACGAGGCATTAGAAAAAACAGGATACAAAACGGTTTATAGCATTAAGAGCAGCCGTTATGGTTATGTAGCAAAAGCGCTTGACGCCGAAAACAAGCTCGTCCGCTTGGTGATCCACCCCACCGATGGTAGCGTAACGGTTTACGAAAAACGCCAACGTGATGGACAGCGTAAACCCCACCGAGCTCATCAGAAAAACTGTGACAATGATGCATAACATCGGATAAAAACATCAACCGTTACCGAATAGAAAAAAGCCTTTCGCTCATCATGAACGGAAGGCTTTTTCGATTGCGTTATGCGTTGCTCAGCAAAACAAAATATCGCGTTTATTTACCTATTATACGGCGGAACACGTCTTCGGAGCCTCCCGCTAGACGATGTTTAACGGCCATCAACACATGCCCCACAATCAAAGCAAATAAAACCCAACCTAGCAAACCATGGAAGTTATTACCTAAATCGATCATCCATTGTGTTTTTTCCCCTGAGGCCGACAAAATAGGAAAGGTATTCCAATACGTAAACCCTCGACCGCCGCCAATCGTACGAATAAAAGCAATCGTAGGCACAGCCACCATTAATAGGTACATCGAAAAATGCCCTAATTTAGTGAGCGCATTGTTTTCTGGTCGATGCGATCTCTGTGTTAATGCCCACACAATACGCAATACCGCCAGCCACAAAATGGTAAAGCCCATTTGACCATGGTATTTAAATACGGCTTTGGTCAGTGCCGCCTCCTCATCAATAAAACGCGCGCTAGCGGTAAATAGCATCCACAAAAAGCCCAGAGCCATTAACCAATGGAAAAAGCGCGTCACAAAACCATATCGCGTAGAACTATCATTCATCATTGTTTTTTCCTTATTAATACGGATCATTATTAACGAACGGCTTACAACACAATTTCAAAAACCGATCACGACTCTTTTTCTACATCGATGTCGCCATCGTGTACCCACTCTCGCCAAATCGCAACAAGCAAGGCCATCAATACGGGGCCAATAAACAAACCCACAATGCCCATGGTTTTCACACCACCGACCAAACCAAAAAAGGTAGGTAAAAAGGGCAACTTGACAGGTCCGCCAACCAAACGAGGGCGTAACGTTTTATCCACAATAAACAGTTCTATGGCGCCCCATAAAAACAAGCCAACCCCAGCCATCGTATTGCCTGAGCCGACCAAATACAAAGACACCAAACTAAAGGATAACGGAGCACCGCCAGGTATGAGCGCCATAAAGCCCGTAATAGCACCAAGCAAGGCAGGAGAAGGCACCCCAGCGATCCAGTAAGCAATACCCAGTACAACCCCCTCACCTAGGGCGATCAGCCCCATGCCGGTCACGGTGGAGTTCACTGTAGCGGGTACCACTCGGGAGAATCGTTGCCAACGCGTTGGTAAAATACGCTCTCCGACCACATCAATCTGCGCCAGAATCCGACTGCCGTCCTTATACACAAAGAACAACGTAATCAGTAAAAACAGTAGTGTTAGCAATAAATGGAACACGTTACCGGTGGCACTAAGCACCATGCGATAAATATTCCCTAAGTGTTCACCACTGACGATTTCCACCAAGGCCCCTAAAGCATGTGGCTCACCTAAATACAATTGCCAATACTCGGCAATGCGCGGTCCAACGATGGGAAGTTCCGGTATCCAGTCCGGCACAGGCATGCCGTAGCGATTGGCGGCTAACGCCCAAATAATAAAGGAGCTCGCCTCTTTGATGACAAAGGTCAGCGCAAAAGAAAGCGGTGCAATAATGGCGCCGAACACAATCAACAGCGCCACGGTAGCGGCGATTACAGAGCGCCCATTAAAATAAGCCAGTAATTTTTTATAGGCAGGCCAACTGGCCAACCCTATGATCAACGCCCCTAATACAGGAACAATAAAGTCTTTTAAAAAAAAGAGGCCCGCTATTACTACTAAAAGCAGTAGCCAGCGAGCTAGTAAGAAAGGTGGTAAGACAGGGTGCATAAAAAGAGTTAACAATCTGTGGTAAGCGGTGACGCAGGAAGCTGGCGCTTATGTTCGCCACTGCGATAATGGCGCAAGATAATCTCAAACACCTCAGGTGTTACCTCGTGCCCAGTTAAAAATGCATCAATGTCTTTGTAGCTTAGGCCAAAGGCCACCTCGTCTGGGCGCAAAGGTGTGAGCGACTCTAGGTCAGCCGTAGGCACCTTTTCAATTAAATGCAGTGGTACCTCTAGCTGCACGGCTAATTCTTTTACCTGTCCTTTGCTTAATCCCGCCAAAGGCATTAAGTCTGCCGCTCCATCACCATATTTGGTAAAAAAGCCCATCAAGACCTCTGCGGCATGATCACTGCCTAAGACCAGTCCTCTATTTGCCGCAGCCACCGCATAACAAACCACCATGCGTTCTCGTGCTTTGACATTCCCCATCACAAAATCTTGTTGGGCCGGCGAGCTAAAGCTTTGCCCGGCCTGACGCAATGAGTGCAGCACGGCATCAGTAGCGGGTTGAATATTAATATGCATCAGTTTGTCAGGCTGTATATGACGTACAGCGGCCTCGGCATCCGCGGCATCGGCCTGTACACCATAAGGGAGGCGTAGTGCAATAAACTGCGCCTCGTAGTCCTCGTCACGTAACTGCTCTACGGCATGCTGAGCCATACAGCCCACTACCAACGAATCAATGCCACCGCTAATTCCAATCACCAAAGCCTGTGCCCCACTGCGACGTACATAGTTTTTAATAAACTGTATGCGCTGCTGTAGCTCATCGGTTGCTTTAATGATTGGCTTAACGCCTAGTTCAGCAATGACCTGTTGTTGTAAGTGTTTTTGCTCTGGACTCAGCATGATAATCCCATAGAGTGAAAGTAGAACTATTTACGTAGGATTTGGCTTACATCACGAACCGCACCACGGTCGGCCGAGGTAGCTAAAGCCGCATAAGCACGCAAGGCTTGTGATACCACACGACCACGTTGTTCGGTAGGCTGCCACGCGTCTTTACCACGCGCATTCATCGCATCGCGGCGCGCTTGTAGCTCTTCGTCAGAAATAGCCAAATGGATACGACGATTTGGAATATCAATTTCGATGGTATCCCCATTTTCGACTAGCGCAATGTTGCCCCCTTCAGCGGCCTCGGGGGAAGCATGACCAATCACCAAACCGGAAGAGCCACCAGAGAAGCGACCATCGGTTAATAAGGCAGCGTGTTTGCCTAAGCCCATGGATTTCAAGTAGGAGGTGGGGTAGAGCATTTCTTGCATGCCCGGACCACCTTTAGGGCCTTCGTAGCGAATGATCACTACATCACCGGCCTTAACGGTACCATCTAAAATACCTGCTACAGAGGACTCTTGGCTTTCAAAAACACGGGCTTTACCGGTAAAGGTCAAGATACTCTCGTCCACCCCTGCAGTTTTTACAATACAACCATTCGGGGCCAAGTTGCCGTACATCACGGCCAAACCACCGTCTTGAGAATACGCGTGTTCTTTGCTGCGGATACAACCGTTTTCGCGATCCACGTCTAAGGCCTCGTAATAACGATCCTGGCTAAAAGCGACCTGTGTAGGCACACCACCTGGGGCACTGCGATAGAAGGTGTCAACGGCTTTGGCATTATCCCCCTTAACATCCCAACGTTTGATGGCTTCGCCCAAGGTGCCACTGTGCACGTTACCGACCTCAGTATGCAGCAATTCGGCTCGGGCTAGTTCGCCCAAAATACCCATGATGCCACCCGCACGGTGTACGTCTTCCATGTGGTAGTCTTCGGTGGCGGGAGCCACTTTACACAAACACGGTACATGACGTGAAATACGATCAATGTCCGCCATGGTGAAATCCACCTCGGCTTCTTGAGCTGCTGCCAACAAGTGCAAAACAGTATTGGTCGAACCGCCCATCGCCACATCTAAGGTCATGGCGTTTTCAAAGGCTTCGCGCGTTGCGATATTGCGCGGCAACACAGACGCATCGTCCTGTTCGTAATAGCGCTTACACAGCTCAACAATTAAGGTACCAGCGTTTTCAAACAAACCACGACGACGTGCGTGGGTGGCCACCAAGCTACCATTACCAGGCAGAGCCAAACCAAGGGCCTCGGTCAAACAGTTCATGGAGTTGGCGGTAAACATACCCGAGCAAGAGCCACAGGTAGGACAAGCGCTGCGCTCAATGTCTGCGACCTCTTCGTCGCTAACAGAGCTGTCTGCAGCCTGAACCATGGCATCAACCAAATCCAGTTTACGTACCACGGTTTTACCGTCTTTAGCGATGACCTTACCGGCTTCCATCGGACCGCCAGAAACAAAAACCACAGGAATATTGATGCGTAAAGCAGCCATCAACATCCCGGGAGTGATTTTGTCACAGTTAGAGATACACACCATCGCGTCAGCACAGTGGGCATTGACCATGTACTCGACGGAGTCAGCGATCAATTCGCGTGAAGGCAAGGAATACAACATGCCGTCATGGCCCATTGCAATCCCATCATCTACCGCAATAGTGTTGAACTCTTTGGCCACACCACCAGCAGCCTCAATTTGACGAGCCACCAGCTGGCCCATGTCTTTTAAGTGCACATGACCGGGCACAAACTGGGTAAAGGAGTTAACCACAGCGATAATGGGTTTTTCAAAATCCCCATCTTTCATGCCGGTGGCGCGCCACAAAGCGCGCGCGCCCGCCATATTGCGGCCATGGGTCGAAGTACGTGAACGATAGTGTGGCATTTTTATAGTCTCTAGCAAAAAAGCGTATCAAAGATGTTTATGATAGACGGGTCTAGCGCTTTAGGCGAATGAAATGCCTCTAAAAGTAGGACTTTTAGACAGAAAACGACTACATTAAGTGGATTTAAATCCACTCACACAGCGATTCTGTGCAAGCTGGCATAACCCTGCGGTCCTTTTATAACGCGATGAAACAACTATTATCCAAGCCGGTTTTACTTGCCTTTTTGATCAGCTTTCCACTCTGGATCATGCTGGGCAATTACCTGCTAGCTATTTTCTGCGCTATTTTACTTAGCTTTTTTATTGGGATGGTGCGTGCCTTAATCACGCTTTCCAAAAACTCCAAAGATAAATCCTAATGCAGCTCTTACATACCCCTATCTACCCCAATGGCTTGCCTGCACTGGAGGCCGACTTATTACCCGTTTTAGATCAGAACCATACCTACTTAACCAAGCTGATCAAGGAAAACGGGGGCTTCTTGCCCTATGATCAGTGGATGCAAGCGGTACTGTATGCCCCACAGATTGGTTATTACAGTGGGGGCAGCACCAAATTTCACCTAGAGGGCGATTTCACTACGTCCCCTGAACTCAGTCCATTATTTGGACAGACTTTGGCAATCCAAGTTCAGCAAATCCTACAACAATGTGGTCAAACCACGATTTTAGAATTTGGGGCTGGATCGGGTGCTTTAGCCGAATCGCTCTTGGTCGCACTGGCCGATCTAGGGCTGGATCAAGTTAATTATTATATTCTAGAGCTCTCGCCGTCTCTACGGGCGCGCCAACAAGCGCGCCTAGCTCCTTTTGCTGATCAGATCCAGTGGTTAGACCATCTGCCACAAGACTTTGTGGGGTGTGTCATTGCTAACGAGGTATTAGATGCTATGCCTGTGCACCTGGTGCAACGCGGCACAGATGAGCAAATTCTGGAAATTGGGGTGGCTCTTAATCAGGAACCTCAGATCGATAGTCCCTCACCCTTTATGCTGGTTGGACGCCCTGCAAGCGGTGGCCTATTAAGACTCGCTCAGCAACGTCTGCCTCAAATTGCAGGTTATCGCTCTGAAATCAATGCGCAAGCCGAAAGCTGGATTCGTGAAATGGGACATTGGCTCAAAAAAGGGGCTGCCTTACTCATCGATTACGGTTTTTCGCAACGCGAATACTATCACCCCCAACGTGCCACGGGCACCTTGATGTGCCACTTTAGGCATTTTGCTCATGATGAATCCCTAATTTTAGCGGGCTTACAAGACGTCACTGCACACGTGGATTTTACGGCTATCGCCGATGCCGCCTTAGAGGCAAAACTGGATGTACTCGGTTATATTTCCCAAGCGCATTTTTTAATGAACTGTGGCATCACCCAGCATTTAGAACGCCTACAGGCCCAATTGGATCTGAATAACCCCGTCCACTTACAAAGCTGGACACAACAAGTTTCCGCCGTGCAAAAACTGCTCTCCGAAGCAGAAATGGGTGAACTCTTTAAGGTCATTGCGCTCAGCAAAGATATCGACCCGCCACTCGTTGGTTTTATGATGCGCGATCGTCGCGATTTTTTATAGGATCAGCATGAGTACGGTGTCCTCTCCTCTTTTTAGTCGCCATATTTCGGTGTTGATTTTGCTTACCGTGGGCTGCTGCTTTGCAAGTGCCCATATTGCGGCGCGTATTTCATTTGACCACGGCACTGGGCTCGTTACGGCCGTTTTCTTTCGCTCTGGTGTGTGCTTGCTCTTGCTGAGCCTGATCGCCATTGTGCACCGCCAGTCCCTGACCATGAGCTGGAAAACCGCCCCTTGGCAATTGGCGTTGGGGCTGCTCATCGTGATCCAAAGTCTGAGTATTTATGCTGCAGTTGCCCGCATCCCTGTAGGTATTGCTCTACTAGCGGGTAATACCTTTCCCGCACAACTAGCGCTCATCGCCTGGGCTTTGGGTGGTAGTGCGCCGTCTCGCAAGGCGGCCTTGTTAATGGGGTTCATTTTAATCGGTCTGCTCTTGGCCTTAGATATTCCGACGCTAATTCAATCCGACATGGGGAATATTCAGCAATGGGTCATCGGTGTTGGTTTCTCCCTGTTTGCGGCCTTTACCTTCGCCATCGGTCTATGGATCACGGAGAACAAGCTACGACATCTTAAGGGCGGTACGCGCAGTTTCTACACCATGCTAACCGTATTATGCTTTAGCTTTTTTGTGGGACAAACGGAAGTGCTATTTGGGAAGCTGACCTGGCCAACGGACTGGGTAGGCTGGGGTACGCTGACTTTGCTGGCCTGTTTGTATTCAGGTGGTTTCACCACCCTTTTTATGCTTGCTCCGCGCTTAAACCTAAGCCAAAATGCCCCGGCGATGAACATCGAGCCCATCGCCTCGTTAAGCTTAGGCTGGCTAATATTAGGACAAGCTCTGAACCCCATTCAGATCCTTGGCGGCGCAGTGGTTGTCAGCTGTATTATGGCTTTTGCTTATGTTAGAAAATAAGCGCTAAGGCAGATAATCGGGCTTGCCACACCGCGGCGGGTATTTGCTTGCCTTGGCCCGCATGGGCCTTGGCGATGGCACCCGCATCAATGCCAGCAAAAGCTTGGGCATAGGTAGCCCAGCATGAAGTATCCACATCTGAAGCACACTGAGCGGCCGCTAACATCAAAGCAAAGCGCTCCGGACGACGCAACACATCACAACGACGTAGCAGGTCGGCTACCGACTCAACCTCATTGGCGTCTACCGCATCAGCCATAAACATCGGTAGCAACAGGGCTAACTCTTTATAAGCGCTAGGCGCACGCAAGTGTTCAGCTATTGCCTGTATTCCAGTGCTTTGATGACAAAGCAAAGCAAAGCGCTGCTCAGGATTTAATGATTTTTCCACCGCGCAGTTAAGCGCTGTTTCGACAGGAGCATTAATCACCAAACCTGGCATGACTCGCGCCAAAGCGCCGCAGCTCTCTAATACCTGCAACATACGCAAAGGATGCGCTGTTTTTAAGCCTTTGTGCAGTTCCTGCCACACACGCTCAGGAACCAGAGCATCTACCTCGCCATTTGCTACCAGCTCTTTAGCCAAAGCCAGGGTCTGATCGGCAATAGAAAAATCACTGAAGCGCGAAGCAAAACGGGCCAGGCGTAAAAGTCGTACCGGATCCTCGATGAAGGCCTCGCCAATATGACGCAACACCTTGTCCTTCAGGTCCTGATAGCCATTGAGCGGATCATACAACTGCCCTTGAATATCTACCGCCAAGGCATTAACGGTGAGATCTCGGCGCCGCAAATCATCGGCTAAGCTCACATCCTCGCCAGTATAAAAGGTAAAGCCTTTATAACCCCGTCCGGACTTGCGCTCCGTACGCGCTAAGGCGAACTCCTCTTTGGTCTTTGGGTGCAAGAAAACAGGGAAGTCTCCCCCTACGGGGATAAAGCCGCGCTGCGCCATTTGCTCTGGTGTCGCGCCTACTACCACCCAGTCTCTGTCCCCAGCGGGCAAACCCAGCAGCGCATCACGTACCGCCCCACCCACCACGTAACAATCCAACCCATCCAGTAAAGGGTCCGAGTCGGGAAACAAGCCCTGCAAAGCGGAAAGGTGAGGCATAGATACCGTCATTAAGGTAATTGAGTCCCTGAGTTAGCGGTAGGAACAATAGTTCCTAAGCGCTGTTTGAGTGAATGTGGCTGCCCACTAAATACCATCGAATAATAGGTGGCATTTGAGAGCACGTTTTTAACGTACAAACGGGTTTCTGTGAAAGGAATGGTTTCTGCAAAGATCGCCCCCTCCACAGGGCCTTGTAGTCTAGAGCGCCAATTTAAAGGACGCTTGGGACCGGCGTTATAACCCGCAGAGGCTAATACCTCGGAGCCATTAAGCTGCTGTAACACCATATTCAAGTAATTCGTACCTAAAATGGTATTCACCTCAAAGTCATTCACCATAGACGGTTTAAAATCAGACATGCCGATTTTATTTGCCGTCCATTTGGCTGTGGCGGGCATCAACTGCATCAAACCCGAAGCCCCAACCCCAGAGCGAGCATCGGTCATAAAGCGGGACTCTTGGCGGATCAACCCATACACCCAAGCCGGATCTAAGCCAATTAAACGAGCTTTTTCCGTTACACCGCCCTCAAAGGGGGCGACAAATCGTTGGCCGAAGTCCACTTCGTGTTTGGTCAATAATGACGTATTCACCACGCGATCGTACACATGATGGTTGCGCGCTAATTCAGCCGCTGCACGTAATTGACGGTCATTCATACCGCGCAAGGCAAAGCCCCATTCCGGCGTGGCCTCGGCACGCCAACCTAGATCAAATAAAGCCAAAGCACGTAATAGACCAGGACGGGTTTGCACGTCCTGCATTTCAGCTGGGGTCACCGCCGATGGTTTAGACGGTAACGGAATAGCACGCCCTAGCTCTTCGTTTGCCAGCTGACCATAGAAGCCCAAGTCATCTGTAATGGACTCGTAGGCCGCACGTGCCTCGGCTTGATTGCCCTGAGCCTCTAGAGCACGCGCACGCCAGTACACCCAAACGGGTTCAGCGGCCTGAGCGGCAGACATTTTTTCTACGGCGCGCTGCACGTATTTCCATTCGATGGGGTATTGACGTAATTCGGAACGGACCTCCCAAGCACTGTTGTAGTCGGTTTTAGGGGTGTTACCCGATTTTCTGTACCAACGAGCGGCATCCGCCTCGACTCGTAACGCTGGCACCAGACCAAACTGGCCCCAGACCCAATTTAGGTTGTCTGTAGGGATTTTATCTTTCCAGTTTTGCTCTATGTACTGAGCCTGCTCTGCACGATTATTGGCTCGTCCTAAGCGGGATAAAGCCAACGATACCAATTCAATATCCGCCTGTCCTGCTACGGATTGCTTTTGATCCAACCAGTTGCGTGGTGACTTCATCAGCGCCGTATAGTCCTGCATTTGTCGACCATCAAAAATAATGGCGGCAAAGCGGCGCGCTTGGTCAACTTTGCCCTGCTCTAAAGCAGCACGCATTAGGTCACGCACATCGTTAAAGCCTATCGCTTTGTCTACCCACAGCTGATCCAGCAAGGTCCAGCAGCTAGCGCCTGGTCGGAATTGGCTTAATATACGCTGGGTATCCAAGGACTGTTGAGTCATGTGCATACCGTAGGCCGACGCACAACGCACCTGAGAGTTACCCAAATCAGCCGGATTTAATTGATTAATGACCTTAAAGTCACCGCCGCGCGCTGCTGCAATGGCCCAATCCCCTTTTAGGCGTTCGGCCAAGTATTCGTCGTCGTATTCCCGTAAGAACTGCCATAACTGATCAGTGGGTACGGGACTAGTGGTATCGTGCAGCTGCTGACGCAAGTGCCAATACGCCGGATATGCGCCTAAGACAGGGTCTGCCTTGGCAATGGGAATGAGTTCAGGCAGGCGCCGCCAGTTTTTAGTGCGCACCGCCTCTTTAGCCTCTAGAACAGCGGCACGCGCTGCAGCTGGAGCGGTTGGCAGCTGTTGCCAGCGTACCGCCGGAGGTGGCGCGGCAGCCTGCGTCATCACGGGATTAGACGCGATAGCCGTGTCAGCTTTTTTTACATCAGCCTGAGTCGGCGCATCTGCGCCTGCACAACCTGTTAAAAAAACACTGCCTAATAGTCCAGCACTGAGCAAGGCGCGATTTAAGCGCCTTTTCGTGCCTAACACCGTGTTTTTCTGATACCGTATTAACAACATGAATTAGCCCTTAAAAAATACGCACTATGTCTCAAAATCATCAAAACCTACGCCGAACCCTACTGGATTTACGAGCCCAACAAGACAGCAATCAAATGCGTCGCGGTGCCCTGCTGATGCGAGGCCGTTTATTTACTTGGCTTAATGACTATCGTAGCCGATTAAGCGCCTCGGGGCATAATCAACCTTTGCATATTGCCGCGTTTTGGTCACTAGAAAACGAGCCCGACTTGGGACCGTTGCTTGCCCAATGGGCCGAGCTAGAGCACCTGCACCTATCATTACCTTGTGTAGTAAAGGAAAACAGCCCCCTGGTCTTTAGACCCTGGGATAACTCAACACCGATGAAAACCGCCGCGTTTGGTGTGCAAGAGCCTGATACAGACCGTGTTGCACCCAACCCAGATATTATGTTGGTGCCTACCTTAGGCTTTACACGCACTGGCGATAGAATGGGTTATGGTAAAGGTTATTATGACCGGACTTTGGCACACTTAAAAGCCCAAAATCACGAGGTGGTGAGCATAGGAATCGCCTGGGCGGTGGGAGATTTGTCTTCTTATGATTACACCCCAGCAGATCACGACCAGCCTTTGCATTCTGTATTAACCGATAAGGGCTGGGCCGTGCCTGCCCCTACCGTTTAATAACTAGGTGTCGCGTTTAGCGCGACAACCGCTCTACAATTTTCATGGTGGTTTCTGACCCGTTTAGCGTATAAAAATGCAAACCGGGCGCGCCACCATCGATTAAATCTTGTGACAGTTTAGTCACCACGTCCAAACCAAAGGCGCGGATCGAGGCACGATCATCACCAAAGTCAGCCAGACGCAATTTAATCCAGCGCGGAATTTCGGCCCCACACATATTAGAAAACCGAATTAGCTGTGATGAATTCATGATCGGCATAATGCCTGGGATAATGGGTACGTCTACCCCCATTTTCTGTACCCGATCCACAAAATCAAAATAGGCATTTGCGTTGTAGAAATACTGCGTAATGGCCGCATCGGCACCCTGTTTAACTTTGAAGACAAAATGCTCCAGGTCTTCTTGGAATGAAAGTGCCTGTGGGTGCATTTCAGGGTAGGCGGCTACTTCTACGCGAAAAGCATCACCACTGTGTTCGCGTATAAAAGCGACTAGGTCGCTGGCATAACGCAATTCACCTACATCGCCCCCCATACCAGAAGGCAAGTCTCCACGCAGAGCCACTAAACGTTTAATCCCTTTGGCTTGATAACCATCTAGGATTTCCGCTATCTCGGCCTTGGTAGAGCCAATGCAGGATAAGTGGGGTGCCACATCAAAACCCAGGTTTTGCAAGAGGTCCACCGCCCCCACTGTTCCTGAGCGTGTGGATCCCCCCGCACCAAACGTCACACTGACGTAACTTAAATCTAGTCCCATTAAGGACTTGGCTGAACGCACTAATTTTTCTTGCGCAGCAATGTCGCGCGGAGGAAAAAACTCCGCGCTAATAACAGCTTTATCACTCATTTATTTTAGTTTGGAATTAAGTTAGACAATAAGCTGGTCGCAATACTGTACACAATGGCTCCGATAAAGGCCCACCAGAATCCGGTCACCTCAAAACCTTTCAGTATAGACCCAGCCAACCAGAATAACAGAGCGTTGATGACTAATAGAAATAAGCCCAATGTCACCACGGTTAGGGGTAAAGTTAGAATCTGTAATACCGGCTTGAGCAGCATGTTTAATAGCCCCAGCACAATGGCGGCAATAAGAGCTGAACCAAAGCTGGCCACATGAATACCAGGTATTAAATACGCCACAATCAATAATGCCACCGCATTTAAAATCCACACTAGTAATAAAGTCATATTAACGCTCCGTTATAAAAAGACTATTCAAAACCAGATAACTAAACCTTACCACTTTAGCCCTAATCAGTCTGAAAAAAACGCCTACCTTGTTCTTAAAGGTAGGCGTTTGGGCTTAAATAGCAGCGCGTAATGCCGCGGCTTTATCCGTGGCTTCCCATGAAAACTCTGGCTCACTGCGACCAAAGTGACCATAAGCAGCGGTTTTTTTGTAGATAGGACGTAATAAATCCAACATCTGCACAATGCCACGTGGACGTAGATCAAAATGATCACGCACGAGCAAAGCGATTTGATCGTCGGGCACAATGCCAGTGCCGTTGGTGTATACCGTAATGTTGATGGGCTCTGCCACACCAATCGCATAACTGACCTGGACCTCGCACTGACGTGCTAGCCCCGCAGCAACGATGTTTTTTGCCACATAACGTGCCGCATACGCAGCGGAACGGTCTACTTTAGAAGGGTCTTTACCAGAGAAAGCACCACCGCCGTGTGCGCAAGCACCACCGTAGGTATCTACAATGATTTTGCGGCCAGTTAAGCCACAGTCACCATGTGGGCCACCGATCACAAATTTACCGGTTGGATTCACCAAGAAGCGAGTTTTATCGGTCAGCAAGCCTTCGGCAAAGGTTGGCTTAATGATTTGCTCAATTACGGCCTCGTGAATTTCAGGCTGGCTGATTTCTGGATGGTGTTGGGTAGAAAGCACCACGGTATCAACCTCTACAGGGCGACCGTCCACGTAACGGAAGGTCACCTGTGCTTTGGCATCCGGACGCAACCACGGCAAACGACCGTCTTTGCGTAATTCGCTTTGGCGCTGCATCAGACGGTGCGCATACCAAATCGGTGCAGGCATCAAATCTGGAGTTTCATCACAAGCAAAACCAAACATTAAGCCTTGGTCACCGGCGCCCTGGTTGATCAGTTCTTCTGGGGATCGATCTACCCCTTGGGCTATATCGGGCGACTGCTTGTCATAAGCCACTAACACTGCGCAGCTTTTATAGTCAATACCGTAGTCGGCATTGTCATAGCCAATTTGCTTGATGGTGTCGCGTGCTACATCAATATAATTCACATTAGCTGTGGTGGTGATT
Organism: Alcaligenaceae bacterium; assembly: GCA_012839585.1. GTDB lineage: Bacteria > Pseudomonadota > Gammaproteobacteria > Burkholderiales > Burkholderiaceae_B > Paenalcaligenes. The sequence goes on from DUNB01000034.1 coordinate 34,208, forward strand.
TCACCAGCCAACACCACTAGACCCGTATTACAAAGGGTCTCGGCCGCTACACGTGCATTGGGGTCTTGTTCAAAGATAGCATCCAGTATGGCATCAGAAATTTGATCTGCGACCTTGTCTGGATGGCCTTCGGAAACGGATTCCGAAGTAAATAAAAAATCATTATGTGCCACAGTAGTACATCCTGTAGGTTTTAAGTCAAAGCAAGGGCGTTGCACCACGAAAAAGAGCCTAGGCTAGACCTATCAGGGCGCGACGCTTTAGCGGGAATTTTTGATCTCTTAACGAGAATATCGCTCCGCAAGTTGTCGGTTAACTCAGCGATCTTTCTATTTTAAGCAAAAATACGCGAAGATTCATACTATATTGTTGTTTATCTATATAACCGTTTACTCATTATGTTTTTGTTTTTGTTGAAACTACTCGCAAAGCTCCCCTTACGATGGCTGCATTGCCTAGGCTCGTTGCTTGGAATCGTGGTTTATTTACTACCCGGCCGTTATCGCAATCGCTTACAAAAAAATGCAGCCCAAGCAGGCTATACCGAGCCAGCCTTCGCCCGTCGTGCAGCAGCACATACTGGCGCTATGATTCTAGAAACACCTAAGGTCTGGTTAGATGCTGGCAGCTGCTTAAAAAAATGCGTCTCAGATGACGAGGCCGTCGTACAAGCCGCTTTGGCTGAGCAGCGTGGTGTATTGTACCTAACCCCTCATTTAGGCTGCTTTGAGATCACGGCGCGCGTCTTGGTCAAACACGGACCGATTACCGTCATGTTTAGACCTCCTCGTCAGGCATTCATTGAACCCGCCATGCAAGTTTCTCGTAATATGCCTGGGCTAAATGCTGTTCCTGCTTCCGTGCGCGGCATACGTGAGTTTCTGCGCGCCTTGAAGCGAGGCGAAGCCGTGGGTATGCTACCAGATCAAGTCCCTAGTTCGGGGGACGGTGTGTGGGCGCCCTTTTTCAACAAACCCGCGTACACCATGACCTTAGCCGCCAAACTGGCTTTACAGGCTGATGTGCCCGTGGTGCTAACCGCCGGAGAGCGCCTACCCAAAGGTAAAGGTTGGCGCATTCATTATTTGCGCCTTGATCCACCGGCTGAGCCCACCGTAGAAAACATGGTGTTTGCGATCAATCAGGCCATGGAACAACTCATTCAACGCTTTCCCGAACAATACCTCTGGAGCTATAACCGCTATAAAATTCCGCCTGAGGCGCCCGCCATTCCGGATTCCCTTAAACAGTAATATTGCTTATACCTAGGATTCATCTATGAGCCAGACCTCTTTACAAGCCGATGAGATCGCTGCTTTTTTAGAACAAAATCCGCAGTTTTTCCTAGAACACGAGTACCTGCTAAGCCACCTAAAACTTCCTCATCCGCGCTCAGATAAGGTTATTTCACTGTCCGAACGCCAGACCATGCACTTGCGCAAACAAAATCAGCAGCTAGAAAAACAAGTGGCTCAGTTTTTACATAATGCACGGGAAAACGAGCTAATTAGTCGCGCGCTGATGAATTGGGCTTGCGATCTACTCGGCTTTAAGGATGGCCCCGAATCCGTCTGCGAGTTTATGTGCCAGCGTTTAAAAAAACAATACGGTCTCCAAGAGGTGCAGTTACGGCTTTGGTGGCCAGACCACCCTTTTGAGGCCGCAACCGGAAAAATCAGTGCCCAGCACTGGGTACAAAAACTAAACTCGCCCTACACCGGTCCCACCACAGATCTAGAGGCGGCGACGTGGTTTGAGCAACCTATGGCGTCTATGGCCGTCATTCCCCTGTACACAAGGGACACGAATCAATGTGTTGGCGCCTTGGCTTTGGGCTCGGATATTGCCAAACGCTTTACTTACAACATAGGTACGGACTTTCTGGTTGCTATGGGGCAAATTTTTATGGCTATGTTGGCGCGATTTTATGCAGAAAACGCCTAATACAGAAACCTCTGTTAAGCTCTGGATCGACTATCTGGAGTCAGAGGGCTTAGCCCCTGACACCGTGGCGGCCTATGCTCGCGACATCAAACATCTGACCACCCGTTACGCTTTAGCCTTTCCTACTGAATACAGCCAGCAACACCTGCGCTTTACTTTGGGACAGTTACACGGCGAAGGCATACAGCCACGTAGTCTTGCCCGCATGCGCTCAGCCTGGCGCAACTTTTTTAACTGGCTCAGCGAACAATACCAAACCGGCTATAACCCAGCGATTGGCGTTCACCCCCCTCATGGCAACTATCCAGACCCAAAAATACTGTCTATAGAGCAAACAGAGCGATTGCTCAATCAGCCCGTAGACCCCCACGACCCTATCGCTCTCAGAGATCAGGCCATCTTTGAATTGCTGTATTCCAGTGGACTGCGCTTGGCCGAGATCATTGCTCTAGACGTACAAGCCATTGCCGAAGCTGATTACCAATCTAAAGCGTGGATTAACCTAGAGGACAACGAGGTCGAGATTCAAACCAAAGAGCAACGTCAACGTACCGTTCCCATTGGCAGCAAAGCCATTCAAGCCATCCAAGCTTGGCTACAACAGCGTCATCAACTGCTTAGCCCAGAGCTACTGTCTGATCCTTCCATCGATTACGATCGCTTTGCCGCTTTGTTTTTAGGAGCCAGAGGCCAGCGTATCAGCCCACGTGTTATTCAAAAACAGCTGCAATTGCGCGCTCAAAGCGTGGGGATTCAGCAGCCGGTCTACCCGCATCGACTACGGAATAGCTTTGCCAACCACCTCTTGGAGTCGTCTCAGGATGTGCGTGGTGTGCAGCAGTTACTGGGGCACGCGAATATCAGCTCTACCCAAAGCCTGAGTCAACTGAACCCTGAGCAGCTGGCTCAATTTATGCAGCTACATCCCAGACACAAAAAAAGCTCAGACTCGGATACCGAGTCTTGAGCTTTTTAGCCTGCCTTGGCACTAATTAATTGGGCTGCAAGGCCTCCAGCAAGGCCTCAGCATTCCACTTCATCATGCCTAAATAGTTATCCGCCGGATGAGGTGCTTTTGCTAAGGCATCGGAATACAGCTTTTTACCCACCTTGGCACCGGTTTCTCGGGCGATCTGCTCCATTAGTTTAGGACTGGAGATATTTTCCATAAAGACCGCAGCGACCTGTTTGTCTCGCATGTACTCGATTAAGCCCGCTAACTCTTTAGCAGACGGCTCGGCCTGACTTGAGGCCCCCAATAAAGATAAAAACTCAACGCCATAAGCCTGGCCTGCATAACTAAACGCATCGTGCGAAGTCACCACCGTGCGTCTCGAGGCAGGGATTTTATCGAACTCGATCAACAGACTAGTATGCAGCTCGCGCAAGGCAGTCTCGTAGTCCGCTGCCCGCTTTTCATAATAAAGAGCATTCTCTGGATCCGCCGCTACCAGGGCATTACGGATATTTGCCACATAGGTTTGTGCGTGTTCTAAGCTTTGCCAAGCATGAGGGTCATAATCGCCATGCTCATGGTGCTCAGGGTCATGAGCCGCGTGCGCATCATCCGGATCAGAATGAGCGCCCTGATCATGAGGGTTATTTTGATGATGGTGAGCCTCATGCTCATCGGCTTGTGACTGGGGCGTGGCCACGATGTACTCTTGCTCGTCTTCATAAGCACGCAGTGGTACACCATGAATCACTTCTGCCACCGGCCCCTGATAACCCGCTGCTTTGCTTAATTTAGGCAGCCAAGCCTCAAAGTTCACGCCATTGATAATCAACAAATCCGCATTTTGTAAGGTTTTAGCATCGCTGGGGCGTGGCTCAAAGCTATGCGCATCGCTTTCTGGGCCGATAATGCTGATGGAGCGTACTTTATCGCCACCTACCTGCTGAACCATATCGCCCAAAATAGAAAAACTGCTCACTACTTTTAACGGCTCAGCCATGGCAGCAGCACTGCCTAAAGAGGCTTGCACGACTAGCGCAGACAACGTCAGTTTTAACGCTTTTTTCATCCCTATCCTTTTGCTATACGTTGACGTCTCGCGGCAGATTGGCGCAAGGCGTACCAAATCCCACCATGAGGACCAAAAAAAACCGAAACAAAGTACACCGCTCCCGCCACTAAAATAATGGAGGGTGAGGCGGGCACATCCACATGGAAGGACATCAGCAAGCCCCCATAGGACGTCAGCACGCCTAATATCGCCGCACAGATCATTTGACTGCTTGCTGAATGCACCCAGAATCGGGCAGAGGCCGCCGGCAGCATCATAATCCCCACTACCATCAAGGTGCCCAATACCTGAAAGCCCGCGACTAGCGTCATCACCAGCAAGACTAAAAACACCGAATGAACCCAGCCATTGCGTCTACCTTGCGCACGCAAAAACAGCGGGTCTAAGCATTCCATAACTAGGGGTCTGTAAATAGCAGCTAATACCAGTAGCGCCACCGAAGAGGTGCCAGTCACTAATAACAAGGCTGCATCATCAAGACCTAACACCGTACCAAACAGCACGTGCAACAGGTCCATATTGGAACCTCGTAAGGACACCAGCAGTACCCCTAAACCCAGAGACACCAGGTAAAACGCCGCAAAGCTCGCATCCTCTCTTAAAGGTGTTATACGTGCGACAGCACCCGCTAACAGTGCCACCACTAAGCCGGTCACCATACCGCCTATGGCCATGGCACCCAAGGAGAAACCAGCGGTTAAAAAACCCACGGCGACGCCTGGCAAAATCGCATGCGCCATGGCATCACCCATTAGGCTCATACGACGCAAAATCAAAAACACCCCTAGCGGACCAGCCGCCAACGCCAAGGCAAAAGACCCCGCCAAGGCACGGCGCATAAAACCAAAATCAACAAAAGGAGAAACCAACCAATCCATCAGCATTACAGAAAATCTCCCGCGCATAAATGACGAGCTAAATGCAGATTCTCTGGGCTTAAAACGGTTTCGCTCTCTCCCCACGCCACCAACTGCCCGCCTAGCAACACGCTAGTAGGAAAATGACGACGCACCATATCTAATTCATGCAACACCGCAATCACTGTGCGCCCTTGGGCATGCCAGTCTAAAACTAAGGCCAATAAGTCCTGAGTGGTGTCGGCATCTACGGCAGAAAAAGGTTCATCTAATAGAATGACGGAAGCATCCTGCACCAAAAGCCGTGCAAATAAGGCGCGTTGAAACTGGCCTCCAGACAAAGTATTAATGCTACGAGCCGAAAATCCGGCTAAGCCAACGGTTTCTAAGGCTTGCTGCGTACGGGCGTGTTCTTTGGCATTCATGCCCCGCCACGCCCCAATACGAGACCAAGCTCCCATGGCCACGACGTCATACACCGTGATGGGGAAACTGCGATCTATATCCGCTTGTTGCGGTAGAAACGCCAGTTCTGTGCTCGCGTCCAAATTCAGACGAATCTGTCCTTGCACGGGGGCAATTTCCCCTATCAGACCTTTAAGTAAGGTCGATTTGCCAGCTCCATTAGGACCAACCAGCGCATACAAGCCTCCAGCTAAAAACTGACCGCTCATATCGCGTAGCGCGACTTTATCACGCCATCCTAAGCTCACATGGTCTAATTCGATAATCGGCGAGCTCATAGCCATCCCAATGCCCAAGCGCTCAATAACCACATGAGTACGATGACCACCGCGGTCCCAGCCAAACGCTGCGCCGCGGACAATAACAAAGCGGATCCAGAATAGGTACGAGTTGATCTACGCATGAATTTTCCATCAAGCCATTTACAAGTTTGTTATGTTATAACATACCAAACCTTATTTTATACAGAGCTTATGCCTATTCATGTCCTTACGCCTCAAGCCATCGAGCAGCAATTACAGAACGCAGAGACCCTGTGCAAACAGCGTCACAAACGACTTACGCCTATTCGTAAGCAAGTTTTAGAACTGCTCATTCGTGCTCAACGAGGCCTTAAAGCCTATGAATTATTAGATCAGGTCCGTGCAGTGCAGCCCAACGCCGCCCCTCCGACCATTTATAGAGCTTTAGACTTTTTAACCGAATTGGGACTTATCCATCGTTTGGACGCCATTAATGCCTGGACAGCGTGCGTAGATGTGGCGGGAGAACCACATGATCTTCTAGTGGTTTGTACCCAGTGTGGCAACGTCGCTGA
>DUNB01000035.1 GCA_012839585.1 Alcaligenaceae bacterium
CCGATGCGGTAGGTAAGATTTGGCCAATCACACGCGACCAGCGGGTCACGCCTGCCGCATCCACATAAACCACATCACGCGGTTGCAGCGCAAAGCTATCCGCTAACACCAACGCAGTGGGGCTGCTGGCATCCAAATGCCAAATCTGCGGGCGGTCTTGATCGGCCGCACGAATCACATACACCTGACTGGCTTTAGAGGTAACGGGGTTCAAACCACTGGCATCACCCAGCGCATCCGCCAAACTATAACCATCCCACGGCAAGATTTTAGAATGCGGCTTGACGACCTCGCCCAAAACAAAGACTTTGTCCTGTGTGCGCTGAGGCACGTTCACAATGTCACCCTCTTGCAACAACAGGTTTTGGCTCATATCACCTTTGTAATACAAGGCATACAAATCCAAGGTACGCAACACACCATTACGGTTTAACAGCACACCCGTTAAATCGGCCTCGTTCTGTAAACCACCGGCTTGGGTAATCAATGAGGTCAAAAACAACGGCTCATCCGTAATTGGCACAGGGCCTGGTTTTTCTACCTGCCCTACTACATAAGCCTTACGACCTCGGTACTTTAAAACCGACACATCAATTTGCGGTTCAGTTAAATAAGTCGCTAAACGACCAGCCATTTCAGAACGGATCGCACCGACCGTGCGCCCTGCCGCTTTGACCCTGCCGATGTAGGGATAGTAAAAAAAGCCATCCGCAGCCACGGTACGCCCTGCAGTCTCGTTCGTAATTTGACCGCCCGGATTATTGAGTTCGGGGTGGTTCCACACCGTTACCTGCAACACATCGCTCGGAGCAACGAGATAGGTATAACTTTCTGTCTCGGCAGATGAGCTCATCACATCCAAACGCGCTTGCTCAATACTGGCCTCGGCCTGAGCCTGGGTGCGCAAACGCTGTACGGTTTGTGGGCTAATGCGGTGGATTTCGACTTTGGCGTGAATCTGCTCTGGCGTCAGGTCAGGGATTTTTTCATCCTCTGCCTCTATCCCCAAATGCATACCGGTACAGCCCGCCAACAACGCCGCACTAGCTAAAACCAGCGCAGGACGTGTAACTATTTTTTTCAATAAGTTAATCATAGTGTTGTATGTAGTACTCAATTAATGACGGCCAGAGGCATCCTTGGTTTTGACCAAACCGGCTTTTAACAGATGGTCCAACCAAGACTGACTACCTTGATCTATATAATCATAAACCTGCTCAAATACAGGCAACGGGTCATTGACCGGATCGGGGATTTGTAGCCCTTGCCAATGTCCCAATAAAAAGGTCTTACCACCCACCGCCGAGTGGCGGTGCAGTATTTGATGTCGATGGTGATTTTCCATCACAAAAATCACCGAGGCCCGTTTCAATTCCGCCGACACACAGGCCTGCGAACGTTTGCTTTCATCAATGGGGATGCCACGGGCCTCATTTACCTGGACGGCATATTTATGCGGTCTACGCCCTACCGGCGCATCCAAACCACAGGATGACACCTGTGCCGCAATGCCACGTTGCTCCACATAATGCCGCAACACAGCCTCGGCCATGGGGCTACGACAAATATTGCCCGTACAGGCCACGATAATTAAAGGTAAATCAGTAGATGGATTCATGGTGTACAACGTGTCCATTCCGTAATCAAATCCCAACGGGGATTTAAAGTGAGTGTGCTGTGTTGTAACACAGCCGGCGTCTCCACCCGCACCTGAATGCGGTCCTCTAGGGCGGCAACCACTTGGCCCTGCGCCACACGCTCTGGTGAGGCGCCATCTGTCAAGGTGGAGCACACCTGCGCGCCCACCTGCCCAATCACAGGTATTAAGACCTCTGCGGTGCGTTTACGGCGGATTAACAGCGGCGAGGCTTCGCTTTGCGCCTGCCCTTGGTCCCACTCAGAGGTAAACGCCTCTGCGGTGGGGTAGAACAAATAACTGCCCTGGCCGTGGCGTTGATCAAACTGCCACTGGCCGACGTATTTATCCCCACGCCAGGGGGATTGCTCGCCGTATTCGTACATGCCCTGTCCGTGTCTATAGCCCTGATGCCACTGTCCGGCATAGGCATCGCCATTGGCGTACAGTTTGACGCCATAGCCTGACGCGGCACCGGCCTGAAAGTAGCCCTGATAGATGGCGCCGTGTTCACCTCGGGCTACGCCCTCGCCCTGAGCCAAGCCATTGTCACAGCCGCCCTCGTAGCTGAGCTGCACATCGGGGTCCAACACCTGACACGTATGCACGGGTTCATCGGCCCAGACCACAGGCATCAACACCAGCCCGAAAAAAACGGCCAGCCAGCGACTCATTCGGATCATCATGGTGCGTCTTCCCCCACCACATCAGAAAAAGATCGCAAGCCATCGCTATCAAAGGCATTATCTAACCATTTACGACGCATGGTTTGATAGAGATCATCCGGGGATTCGACCATTTGACCACCATCACGCGCCCAAGGCGACAAACTAAAGTTGGCCATCGCCGACATATCATGCCCTGTCATCGAACCCAGCGGGATACGCATAAATACCCCTTTGTCTTGATAAGGCTTGCCCGGTCTACCCGGAGAGGTAATATCATCCGCATTAGTATGCGAATACCAAGCACCTAGTTCAATGCCAGAGGCAAAGGTACGACTTAGCTCTACCCGCACCCCATAATCACGGGCCAGAAAACGTCCAGCGCGTACCGTAGCAGTGACCCCTTCTAAGACGGGTAGTTTATAGTGCATCGAAGCGATAGCCGTGACGGTTTTGTAATCTTGGAAGCCCGTTCCTTTGAAATCACGTTGACGCACGGCATCCACTGCCACATCCCAAGCCAAACGGCCACCGCGGTGCAAATACAAGGCCTGCACCCCAGCACCGGCAAACATTTCCTCGTAAATCCCCGCCGAGGCGCGCACATAGGTGCGTGTGGCGGGATGCCAGTATTGATTTAAGGTCAGTTTTTGCAGTTTAATTTTAGACGCCCGACGGTACTCGGCCACATCGGAACGCACATGAGGCAACAAAGAATTAGACGGTTGTTTTACGTCGGATATATTTTCATGCAGGGATCCGATCACGCTGCCATCTAACCACAACCCCCGACCTAAATTGACCTCGGCCCCCAAACGCAAGCCCACATCGTATTTAAAAGCCCCACTGGGATCATTTAAATAGGTACGCAAATACGGCGTCAACGAATAGGACGACTGGGCGGTGCTGGTTGCCGACAAAGACACCAAGCTGCGACCAAACGCAAAACGCCCCTGACGTTGGTGCGCCAAATCTAACAAGGCCTGATCAATATCATTAGCACGACTGGCATCGGTGCGACCGGTCGGGTCCGCATAATAAATGTTTAAGCTATGCACCAGCTGCGCTCTAGAGGCTGTGCCAGCAAAGTAACGCTCTAAAAGCGGTACATTATTAAAGTCCCACGTAATGCCCGCTATACCGCGATGTTCCCAAGTGATTTCTAAACGCTGGGTCTCTAACGGCGCATAGGCCAAGGCAATTAAGGCGGCGCGCCCTACCCCACGCGAGGCATAACGATAACGTTCGCCAGACATACGTAGGGACAACACGCCATCACGCCAAGCGGCCTGCACATTACGCAAGCCTTCGGCATGGAGAGTCTGTAATAGTTCTAAACGCCACTGCTCGGACTCTGTCCATTGCTGTGCCGTAGGTCTGGGCGAGGTACTGGCCCACAGCCCACCGGGGAAAGGACCGGTCTCGTAAATATTAGGTACAAATTCACGTTGTTGGAAAGGCACGTTAAAAGACACGTTGAACACATGCTGACCATGCATACGCCCTGCCTGCAGCGACATCGGGCCATAACGGTATTCTAAGGCCGCGCCCAATGCACCTGTACGACGTGGCGCCATGCCAGTGTGTTGATACTGCGGATCGTAACCGTAACGGGTGCGATCGTATTCCGCGACCAAAGCCCAATCCGGCAACGCTGCCAAACCCACCCGCAGACCACCGTACAAACCGCCGATGCGCTTGCGCCCATAACCCAATGTCCCATCCACATAGCCCCAATCAAAATCCAACCGTTTAGAGGCAGCAATAAATTCACTACGAAACAATTGAGTACCGTGAAAATCATCGATACCGATGGAGACCTCTGGAATCCAGCGATAACCTTGAAAATTTTCAGGTAACAGGCGCAGTTTTAAACCGGCGGATTTGTCTTTATAATCACCATAACCTTCCCAACCCGGTTTACCCGACAGGTCATAGCCTTGAATACGGGTATAACGTCCCGTCACCTCTAAAAAAGGCAACATCTGCGCGGTCACATAGGGGGCACTATAAGGTTTGGCATGGGTATAGCCCACGGCAAAGGTGCCGTCAGGCTTCATACGGGCGTCCGGCATATGAATCAGCCCAGACAAGCCCATGCTGCTGTACTGTGCTGCCGCAGGCAAAGCGGACAGGCACAGAAAAAGTGCGAGTCCAGTTGATAGACCCGCACTGAGGGAAATACCCCTTTTACAGCGTGCTGCGCGCGGCGCGACCGCGCCGCGTACTAATAACTTCATCAGGAATTAGTGATGGCTAGGAGTGGAAGAGCCACCACTGCTGCTGGAAGCTGCCGCAGCAACCACACCACCTACAACTAACGCGCTACCCACAACCACAACGGGTGTACTCACAGCCAGCGCACCTACACCAGCAGACGCCGCACCTGGAGCTGCTGCGCTGGGCGCAGCAAGAGCTGATTTGCTGGCCGCAGCAGGAGCGGGTGGGGCTGGAACCGGTGCAGGTTGCACGGCCGGAGCAGGTGCAGGAACCGGGGTTTCAGTAATAGTAATGGAGGGCTGAGGCGCGCCTTGAGCCACAGCCGCCACAGAGAAAAGAGCTAAAGATAAAGCGGAAAGGGTTTTAATCATGAATGGCTCCAAAATAAAATATTAATAATTAGCACATTGATTTTACGGGATGTGCTACTAAACAACAACTAAGGGCTCATCTTAATAGATAATGCCTGATATTAGTTAACCACGGATTGATTCGTTGACGTCACAGATAATTCTCTGTGAAAAGGCGAGTACAAGTGATCACAGAGGTCACTAGAGGGGTTAAAGCCGCTTACGGCTTGTTGTAACAGGTCTCTGGCCCGTTGCTGATCCATCTGTTGATGCGCTAATTGTAACTGTCGCAAAAATGAATCAATTTGAGCGGAACTGAGTTTTTCTTCTTGGGCGCACATAATTTTAGGATGTGTGGTTTCTGTTACGTTATCGCCAATTAATAATTCCTCGTACAGCTTTTCACCGGGACGTAATCCACTAAAGGCAATAGCAATATCGCCCTCTGGATTAAGATCTGATTTCACCTCGAAACCACTTAATTCAATCATGCGTGTGGCTAGGTCCACAATACGCACGCTTTCGCCCATATCCAACACGAACACCTCGCCACCTTGGGCCATGGACCCGGCCTGAATCACCAATAAAGCGGCCTCTGGGATGGTCATAAAATAACGCGTGATCTCTGGGTGGGTGACCGTCACTGGCCCACCCTCGGCGATTTGACGCTTAAACAGTGGCACCACAGACCCCGACGACCCCAACACATTGCCAAAACGCACCATGGAAAAAATCGTGCCCTGCGATGACGAGGCCCGAGCTGCCAAATCCTGTACGACGAGCTCAGCCAAGCGTTTGGTTGCCCCCATCACGTTGGTAGGACGTACCGCTTTATCCGTGGACACCAGCACGCAACGTTCCACCCCCGCCTTTAAAGCCGCCGATGCCAAGACCTGCGTGCCCATCACATTATTCTGAATCCCTTGGAATATATTGTGTTCGACCATCGGCACATGTTTGTAAGCGGCGGCATGATAAACAGTTTGCACCCGATAAAAATCCAAAATCGCCGCTAAACGATCCGCATCACACACGGAGCCCAGCAACGCCACGACTGGCACAGATAAGCCTTCCTTTTTTTTAAGCTGCGTTAACTCTTGTTCGATGGCATACAGCGAGTATTCGCTTAGCTCGAACAACAGCAAGCGAGCCGGTTTCAACCGAATAATTTGTCGGCAGAGCTCAGAACCAATAGACCCCCCTGCCCCCGTCACCAAAACCACCTTGTTTTGAATGCTGGTTTGTAATAAATCCGGATGCGGTGGCACTGGGTCACGCCCGAGCAGGTCTTCGACCTCGACCTGCCGTAATTGATCGACGCGTGCCGCCCCCGACACAATGTCCACGATGGCAGGCACCGTCAGCACCTTAATCGCCATCCCAGCAAAATGATCCAAAGCCTGCTTGCGCTGTGCATTAGTGGCATTCGGCATTGCCAATAACACATGTTTAACCTGATGCTTTTTAATTAGCGCCGCCGCCTGATCCGGGCCGTAGACCCGCACCCCTTGAATCACACTTTGCCAAAGCGCCGGATTATCATCAATAAAAGCCACGTTATGAAACTCGTGCCCAGACATCAGCGACGCCGTTAACTGCACCCCCGCACCACCGGCACCATACACCAACACCGGCTGTTTTTTAGAATTTTGTTTTAAGAGCCAATGATAATAATTTCTAAAAATAACCCGCGTACCGCCTACATACACCAAGGCGATCAGGGCAAAATTAATTAACACCGAACGCGGAAAACCGGCCAAGCTATAACTGGACACCCCAACAAACATCATCAGCACCAGCAGGCACACCCCAACAAAGACCGAGGTCAGCGCCTGCATGCCCATAAACCGCACCACTGCCCTATACAACCCTAAACGCGCAAAAATATACACCCCGATCAAAGGCGTAATAACAAATAGCCACCAATAATTTGACAGATAGGGCTGCGGCCACCACTGCGCAAAACGCAAGGCAAAACTTGACAGCAAAGCCAAAGGTAAAGCGATCAAATCCGCCACGACCATCAGGCATCGTTTATAGGAACGATCTAGGTTGGCGAGGCGATAATTGAAGTTTTTCAAAAAAGGTTTCATAAGAGAGAGGGAGCAAAATAATGCGCGCAACATCCTCGCATTATTTTTAATTTAAAAGACTTATTTTGATTTTACTGCGTCCCCACTTCCTTTCCCAAAAACCGTCATGAAAATATATGTAAAGTATTTACCTAGATTTAGGCTTTCTATCATTTCTCTATCGGTTTTTGCTAAAAGCTCTGGCGTGGACATATCAATATTTTTCACCTGCGCTAAACCGGTAATACCTGGCCGCACGCTATAGACACCCAAAATCTCACGCTCTGCAATCAATTCCTCTTGGTTATATAGGTTGGGACGCGGGCCAACCAAGCTCATCTCACCTTTTAAAACATTCCATAGCTGCGGTAGCTCATCAAGCTTCGTTTTACGTAAAAAAGCACCTAGTTTCGTAATGGATGCCGTCGACGCGAGATGGCTAGCAACCGAGGCTGTATCCACCTTCATAGTGCGAAACTTAACCAAAGTAAAAGGTTTTTTATTACGGCCGACACGCTCCTGCAAAAAAAAAGGTGAACCGGTATCAAATAGGCCAATGATATAAATCGCTAACAGCACTGGAAAACCAACCACTAAGCCGAACAAGGCAAAGACAAAATCCAAAAAACGAATCACGTATTCTTCTCCGATACAAAACAACGAACTAAGCCCTGCTCAACCGTCAAAGGAGGCTGCCAACCAAGTAGTTCACGATTTTTACTGATATCCACCTGCAGTGATCCTAATAAACGTTGTGCCATCGCTTTTTTACCCAGCATGTTGGCCCCTAGCTGCAACAAGCCTGCCGGCACAGGTAGCAAACGCGCTGGTTTACCCATAGCTTTAGCCACACCACGTAGCAATTCACTGGTGGATAAGTCCTCTGCGTCGCCTGCCAAAAACACTTGATTAGCTGCTGCAGGATGTGCCAAGCAAGTGATGATAAGATCCACTAAATTGTCTAGTGCAACTAAAGAGCGCTTGTTGTGAATGGCGCCTAAGGGTAAAGGAACCCCTTTACTTACCCAGCGCACCAAACTACCAAAATTACCCGGTGCGCCTGATCCATAAACCAAAGGTGGCCGGATTATAACTATTTCCAAGCCAGTTCCTTTGGCTATTTCCCATAATCCTTGCTCCGCCTCCCACTTCGACTGCGCATACAACTCTGCAGGTCTAGGCTCGTCGTCAGCGGTAAAAGGCTTTTGGTTGGTATTACCATTAACACCAATAGAGCTAATAAACACAAAACGCTTAACACCTGCCGCTGCCGCTTGTCGCGCCAAACGCACAGTACCATCGACATTCACTTTGCGATACTCTGCCAAAGGATCGGCAACCTCATCACGCATAACATGCGCACGAGCAGCTGCATGGATCACTAAATCCACCCCTTGCAATGCCTCAGTCCAATCCGTCTCTGCCGTTAAATCCGCTACCTGCACAGTACGCACAACACTTGACGCATTCAATGCACGTCGAACAGCGACGGTTAAGTCATATTGGCCATCAGTCAGCAAGCGCTGCTGCACAGCACTACCCACAAAACCCGTAGCACCCGTCAGCAAGACGCGCTGTTGTTTTACATTCATAGATAACTCTTAGTAGATGCGACTATTTCTTAAAATCAATCGGATGTGCTTTTAGCAGATGGAACTCTAGATGCTCTACCAAGCTACCCCCTCGAGACATCTATACAGAAACTAGTTTTTAAGGCCTGCCTACACTCAATAAATGCCCAGAAAAACCATTATAAATAAAAACAGACGATCCCTCTGACGACGACGCAATTCAGAAAAACGAGTCATTAAGTACAAACGGCTATTGATCTGAGCGAACTTGTCAGGAGCAACTAAAGCAGCAATAGCCTCTACTTGACTTCTTAGCCACTTATCTTTAATCATCGAAAACCGTTTTTTGTAAGCAACAATATCATTATTTGAGCCCACCTGATTATTTTCATGTTGTCGATAACGCATAGAAGACCAGTCATCGATAAACCATCTATAACCTCGCTCTCGACAAAATGCATAAGCTAGCCAATCGTGTAAACTCACTTTTTTAAGATCATTCCCTGCCCTAATTAAAAAATCTTTAAAGTCCTGTATAACAACATGACTAAACACCTGCGTGCATCCCGGTCCGGCCCCTTCAAAAAAATGGTCTAACTTTTTTTGAGGCTGTGATTTTTCAATTAAAACCTCTCGACCATCCGCCCAAAAGGCAGTGACATTAGATGAGTACGCGTCATATTGACCTGCTGCTATTCCGCCATAAGCTTTAGCTAGTTTTTCCTGGTGCCATATATCATCCTGATCGGCAAAAGCAGCTGCATCAAATCCGGTAAAATCAACATCTTTAACGAGCCTAAAAAAGTTTGGCCCCGCACCACCAAAACGCTCCCCATAGGGCAGCAACACTACATTATCGTGCATTGCAGCTAACTGTTTTGCCCACTCATAAGTGCCATCCGTTGACAAATCGACACTTATAAAAAGTGTTATCTCAACGCTTTGCTGATTAAAAATAGTTTCAACCTGCTCATTTATCCATTGCATGCCATTATAAGCCGCAAGAAGTACCGCTATTTTCGGATGGTAATTATGGGACATATTTATCTCAATTTGATGCTCTTATCTGCTATAAAACTAGTTTTAAGTCGGATTGCCAGCTAGCTCACCATTTAACAAGCCTTCAACTTTTGAACTATTTAAAACTGACCAAGCTGGTCTTTTAGACGTGCAATCCTCGCAATACACCGTTACATAATCGGGAGAGGTTACCCTACACAAAAGTCTGAGTAATACCTGCTATAGCAACATAGCGTTCAACGCTAAAGTTTTCTGTAATAATCTATGATGACCAGCAAATACTTTTACCTCAATGGTTTTAAAGCCACAAAAAGGTGCATATATGACCTTCATTTTAATGTGTCCTAGCTCTCTTGTGCCAAACGTAAAAGGTATTGACCATAACTTGTCTTACTGAGCTGCTGGCCTTGTGCAATTAGCTGATCACAGCTTAACCAACCTTTGTTAAATGCGATCTCTTCTAAACAGGCAATTTTTAAGCCTTGACGATGCTCGACTGTTTGTACAAACATGCTAGCTTCCAGCAAGCTTTCATGAGTACCTGTATCTAACCAAGCAAAACCTCGTCCTAACAGCTCAACATTAAGATCACCTCTTTCTAAGTAGGCTTGATTGATTGAGGTGATTTCTAACTCACCTCGTTCAGATGGCTCAACAGCCTTAGCTATTTCAACTACATCATTATCGTAAAAGTATAAGCCGGTCACCGCATAGTTTGATTTTGGTACTTTCGGCTTTTCCTCAATGCTCAATGCTTTACCCTGTTCATCAAACTCAACCACACCAAAGCGCTGTGGATCTGTTACTTGATAACCAAAGACAGTTGCGCCAGAGGCTCTATTTACTGCAGAAAACAACTGCTTTGAAAAGTTTTGCCCATAGAAAATATTGTCACCCAGCACAAGGCAGACAGAATCATCCCCAATAAACTCTTCACCAATAATGAAAGCTTGCGCTAGACCATCAGGAGAAGGCTGTTCGGCATAACTCAACTCAATACCGTAATCTGAGCCATCACCCAATAGTTTTTTAAAGTTCGGCAAATCTTCTGGAGTAGATATAATTAATATTTCACGAATCCCTGCGAGCATTAACACAGACAACGGATAATAAATCATCGGTTTGTCATAGATAGACAACAATTGCTTAGAAACCCCCTTTGTAACGGGATATAAACGCGTCCCTGATCCACCCGCTAAAATAATCCCTTTCATGCCTTCTCTCCTAATCTTTCTAAACGATAGCTACCATCTAGCACACGTTGCCACCACTCTTTATTATCCAAATACCATTGCACAGTTTTACGCATACCCGTTTCAAATGTTTCTTGTGGCGTCCAACCCAGCTCACGTTCAATTTTGCTTGCATCAATCGCATAACGCACATCGTGGCCGGCACGGTCTTTAACAAAAGTTATTAGATCTGCGTATTTTCTAACACTCGTTGGCTTCTGTTCGGGTGCCAACTCTTCAAGCAAACCGCACAGCATTCGAACAACATCGATATTACGCACCTCGTTGTGCCCACCAATATTATAGGTTTCGCCTACAACCCCATCAGTCGCTACTTTTACTAAAGCACGTGCATGGTCTTCAACATATAGCCAGTCTCTAATCTGACTACCATCACCGTAAACTGGCAAAGGCTTGCCTGCTAAGGCATTGAGGATAATGTGCGGTACTAATTTTTCAGGGAAATGATAAGGCCCATAATTGTTAGAGCAGTTCGTCACAATAACCGGTAAACCATAGGTTCTGTGCCAAGCTCGAACAAGGTGATCTGAACTGGCTTTACTAGCTGAATAAGGTGAGCTAGGTGCATAAGACGTTGTTTCTCTAAACAAGTGTTCAGTTGCTTGTACAGGATCTGCTAAATCATCTGGATGGGGTAAATCACCATAAACCTCATCTGTGCTTATGTGGTGAAAGCGAAAGGCTTGTTTACGCTTTTCTTCTAAACCATTCCAATAAGCTCTTGCCGCTTCTAGTAAATTATACGTGCCTACAATGTTGGTTTGAATAAAATCTCCTGGGCCATCGATGGAACGATCCACATGGCTTTCTGCAGCTAAGTGCATCACCGTATCTGGTTGATGCTCTTTGAATATTAGGTCTAGCTCAAAACGTTTACAAATATCCACTTTTTCAAAAGCGTAGCGTGAGCTATCACTAACAAGGGCACAAGATTGTAAATTACCAGCATAAGTTAGCTTATCAAGGTTCACCACACTATATTTGGTTTTCATAATAATATGACGAACAACAGCGGAACCAATAAATCCCGCGCCACCAGTTATTAATATCTTCACAAAAACCCCATAAAAAACTAAGACTTAATAAAAACAAACTTAAACCTTGATAAATATGCTATTAAAAAAACAGGGGAAAGCAAACCAAGCAACATTATCAAAATTTTAAATAACATCAAATCCGAAAAACCACCCGTCACACCTAAATACGAGAACAAAAATACAGAAACAATTATTTTATTAAACGGCGAATTACAAACTAAAAACTTATCCAAAAAAACCAATATCAACAAATAAGACAAGGAAAAATTAATAGAATAAACAAACAAAGCAGGCAATATAAAAAACCAACCGCCCATAGCATATGCCTCTGCAACAAAATACGTATTCTTAATACCAATACTAGAAGGATCGATACGATCCTCCGACATCATCATTAAGTCCTTTTGAAAAACCGGATAATCAAAAAAAAACGAGGAAAAAGGAATCCCATGCAAAAAATAAAGGTGATTGCGTATATCCAAACTAAACTGCTCATAAACACCAATCATTTGAGCAACAAAAACACGCTGGTAAAAATAATCCAAAAAATCACTAGGGTAGTTTTGGTACAGTACCCTCATTTAGGTGACGCTAGTGATTTTTTGGATTATTTTTACCAGCGTGTTTTTGTTGCTCAAATGATTGGTGTTTATGAGCAGTTTAGTTTGGATATACGCA
>DUNB01000002.1 GCA_012839585.1 Alcaligenaceae bacterium
GCCGGTATTGGATGCGATTTTGCTTTGGCAAAAACAAGGTGGACGCTTAGATCAGTGTGCGGTGCTCTTGCGCGATGAGCATCAATCCATTCATTTAGAAAACTGTTTGCTAAAAGCAGGGGTTGCCTATCAGCTGCAAGGCTTTAGAGGGTATTTGCAGCGCGATGAGATTTTATTTTTACGGGGCCTGATGGCGCTGGCGCTAAACGCCTTACAGCAGATTGCATCCACCGAGGTACGCCAGCAGGTGGTGCAAGCCTTAGCCTTATTTAGCGAAATCAACCTGAATGAAAACCTGCTCCAAGAGGCGGCGGCAGAGATCGCGGAATTCCCACAGTTATTAGGGACGTTTTATCAGGGGCAGATACAACGCACCGGTTCAGAGCAGGGACGCTGGCGTATCAATGAGGCGCTGCAGCTCTTAGAGCAGCTAGATGAGCAAGCGCCGGCGGCAGAGGTGCTGACACAACTCTGTGAGCGCCTAGATATGTTGAATGTGGCAAAGCGCATTTATGTTTTTGACCATCAGGCCACGGTGATTCAAAAATCCATTGCGGGTTTTATCCAAGTGGCTCAGGATTTGGCGCTAAATGTGCGCGACTTTTATGCATGGTGTGCACAAAAAGAACGGGTTGAGACGACGACAACGCAAGCGGTTGTTATCTGCACGGTGGCTCAAGCCAAAGGCAAAGAGTACGAGCATGTCTTGATGCCCTTGTTAGAGCAGGGGGAGTTTCCCTCTGCGAAAAATAGTGGGCAGATAGAGCAGAATTTGTTTTATGTGGGCATCACACGCACACAAAAACGGTTGAGTTTATTTGTGCCTCAAACCGAGCATAAGATCAGTGATTATTTGGCAGCCCTGCAGCTAGAGCAGGTCAGAGTGCCAGCCCAACAGCGTTTGCAGCAGCTACAGCAGCAGTCTTATGTGATCCAGGCCGCACCTGCCAATACCCAACGAGTCGCTGCCCCTCAATACGTACCGGTGGCCAATACGGTATCTACCGGAGCGCAGGCTAAATACGCCGATGGTCGCATTGATCTTCGCGTGCCTTTTGCAGAAAAAGATCAAGCCAAGTCATTAGGTGCTCGTTGGGATCCCGTCAAAAGAACGTGGTATGTGCCTGCGAACTTAGATGAGAGCGCATTTAAACGTTGGATGCCTTAAATAGAGCGCGGCATAATGGCGTTTTGATGTGTTGTGTCTAAGGCTAAGAAAACAATGAAAATAGCATTAATTGGTGGTGGAGAGGTGGGGCAGTGTTATGCCCATGCGTTGCAACAAGCTGGGCATTCTTTGTATTTGATTATTGATAGCCATCCTAGCGAGAGCTTAAAAGCGAGCTGTGAAGTCTTAGGCGCTGCCTTAGTGCAGGAGCCGGATGCAGCCTTGGGCGAGGCAGATGTGGTGCTGTGTGCTGCCTTTGGTTCAGCCGCTTTGGCGATCGCACAGGCGGCAGCACCTTGGCTGAAAGCAGATAGCTTATATGTGGATCTGACCACGGCGAAACCAGCGGATATTTTGCGTGCCTCTGACGTGATGGCGCAGCATCAGGTTCGTTTTATTGATGTGGCAATCGCTGGTGCCATTCGCGTGTTAAAAGAAAAAACACCTCTGCTTTTGGCTGGGGAACAGGCCGCGGACTTCTTGCCTTATGCTCAGCAACTAGGCGCTCCCGCCAAGGTGGTGGGAACGGAGCCGGGGGCAGCGGTCAGTCTAAAGCTATTGCGTAGTATTTTCACCAAAGGTTGCGAAGCCTTAGCGGTAGAGTGTTTGGTGACAGCAGAGCAAAAAGGGTTGCGGCAGCAGCTTTATGAGGTGTTAAGCGATATTGATGAGCGCCCGTTGTCTGAGTTTTTAGAGGCCTGTGTGAATAGCCATGTGATCCATGCACGCCGTCGTTTGGCAGAGGTGGGCGAGGCCATGGAGCAAATGCAAAGCCTAGGCATCAACCCTATTGCCAGCCAAGGTATACAGGCGTTATTTCAGAATACGGTTCAAGGCTTAGAACAGTCGCCGTACCAAGCGGGTTCCATCGAGCATAGCTTGAAGTGGTTGCAGGGTAGTTTGCAAATCGCCCCAAAACCATAGCGGTTTAAAAGGTGCAAAACTCACGTTAGCCTAATCACGACAACAACGGTCGCACCAAAATATAGTCATTTAAAAAATACAAAGTCCCCTCTATTAGAGACGTTCCTAACAGTGAACCGCCCCCAGTAGTTGGAAGGGTATCCAGTTATTGGAGGCAGTTCACAGAGGGGGCTTTTTATTCAGCTTGGCTTCGTAAGGCCTAACTGAAAGCGATTCAATGGAGGTAGTCGTTAATCCACCTCGCCATCCATTATGAATCGGCTTTTTTCTGGGCTCGGCTGGCCATCCATTTACCCACTAGGATAATCAGCGCGGCACCAGCGATTTGAGCGCCGTAGTGGACGAGATTGCTTGGCTCACCAAAGTGTTTAACATAAGCAATGTCGGTAACCATTAGACCACCGGCAATCCAACCTAATAAACCGGCCCCAAAGGTCACAATGGATGGGAAACGGTCAATTAACTTAAGGATTAAGGTGCTACCCCAAACAATAATTGGGATGCTGACAACCAGACCAAAGATCACTAGGCCTAATTGATGATCAGGGCTTGCCAGTTGTGCGGCGCCAGCAATGGCAATCACATTATCCAGGCTCATGACCAAGTCAGCGATGATAATGGTTTTGACTGCAGCCCATACAGTGGCACTACTTTGGATATTGCCATGTCCTTCTTCCTCAGGAACCAGAAGACGAATGGCAACCCAGGCCAAAAGCAATGCCCCGATGATTTTTAGATAGGGAATAGCCAGTAGCGTTAAGGCAAAGGCGATCAGAATAACGCGCAAGACAATGGCACCCGCGGTACCCCAAAGCACCCCCTTGAGGCGTTGTTTTTCCGGTAGGTTTCGACAAGCTAAAGCGATGACGACGGCATTGTCTCCGCCCAGCAGAATGTCGATCATAATGATCTGGAAAACAGCCGCCCAGCTCAGGGTTTGAAAAAATTCCAGCATAAAAACTCCAACAATAAAAAAAGCCTGATCCCACAAAGGACAGGCCGTTTAATCTGGAGTGCGCGCACCTTGCCCTTTGGATGGCAAGGTCTTGCTTGTAACGATGTGGTTGCGGCCACACTAAACCGTACGGCTCGTTACCCGCGCACCGGGAGACGTATAACACGTACTGCCGTGATGACGATGCGTCGGAAAAATTAAGCTACTCCCCTTGATGGGGTAAATTATAACGGAGATTGGTATATAGTTGTATGAAACTTTGGCGTGATTATGTCATGTATTCGATCGATGACATTAGGCATACAAAAAGTTCTTAGGTTGTTGTTCGCTATATAAAGAAAAAAGCTATTCTGTTCAAGAACTAGATAGTGGCAAAAGAAAGCAAGGCATATCATGTTATCTTTGTTACTTTCTGCAATTTGTGATCGTGTTTTTTGTTAAAGGTTCACTATGTCATCTGTACAGCATGAGATCGACGAACGCACCAGTTTGACTGGGTCTAATAAGTTCGAGCTGCTTTTGTTTCGCTTAGGTAATGGCAGTATCCCAGAGCAATCAGAACTATTTGGGATCAATGTATTTAAGGTTCGTGAGATCGTGACTATCCCCACGATCACACCTATTGCGGGTGCGCCGCAGTTTTCTCGTGGTGTGGTTCGACTACGTGAGCAAGTGATTCCTGTTTTTGACTTGCCTGCTATTGTGGGGTGTCAGCCAGAAAAAGAACCCACTCTGATGATCGTGACAGAGTATGCACGTAGCACACAGGCATTTATTGTGGAATCCGTAGAGGACATCGTACGCTTAGAGTGGAGCCAGGTGATTTCTGCCGAGGCTAGTGATGTGGCGGGTAGCTTGGTAACTAGCATCGCCCGCCTAGAGGACGATACGGACGGTTCTCGCTTGATTCAGGTGCTTGATGTAGAGGCGATCTTACAGAAAATCTCTCCTATGCAGACCAAACATGATGATCAGCTCAAAGCCGTGGATCATAGCGTACAGCTAAAGCCCGGTACGATCATACTCGCAGCGGATGATTCCATTGTGGCACGCAGCTTAATGCAAAAAGCGCTAGAGACCATGGATGTGCCATTTGAAATGGTGAAATCGGGCAAAGAAGCCTGGGATCGCTTAAATGACTTGGCGCGTGCCGCAGAGGCCGAAGGTAAAACCATTTATGACAAAGTCAGCTTAGTTCTGTCTGATTTGGAAATGCCGGAAATGGATGGATTTACGCTAACACGTAACATTAAACAAGATTCTCGCTTCAATCGATTGCCCGTGGTGATTCACTCTTCTTTGTCAGGCGCCACTAATGAAGAGCACGTACGCCGAGTGGGTGCAGATGGCTATGTGGTGAAATTTGCGGCCGAGGAGTTAACCACAACCATCCGTAACGTCTTAGCGCGCTAGATGGTCATGGCTCTGAGTTAAAGTCTAAAGTCAGCTCTGCATGGGCTGACTTTTTTCTTTGTGCGATTTAACTGGGGTAAGCAGTGGAAAAGACGTCAGTGTGGTCTGTTTTTTTGGTTTTCTTACGATTAGGACTGACCAGCTTTGGTGGACCTACCGCTCATCTAGGCTATTTTAGGGATGAGTTCGTCGCGCGCCGCCATTGGTTAACTGAACGTAGCTATGGGGATTTGATCGCGCTGTGTCAGTTCTTGCCGGGCCCAGCAAGTAGTCAGGTGGGCATGGCGCTTGGCTTTTATCGCGCGGGCTATGCCGGAGCATTGGCGGCGTGGGTGGGATTTACACTGCCTTCGGCGGTGGTGTTGATTCTGTTTGCCTTGGGCTTAATGCATTATGGGGAGTGGATGCCGTCGGGGGCTCTGCAGGGCTTAAAAGTGGCAGCGGTGGCGGTGGTGGCTCAAGCGGTTTGGGGAATGGCACGGCATCTTTGTCCTGATACTCCACGTATGAGCTTAATGGTGTTAACGGCCTGTTTTGTATTGTGGTGGCCGGCGCCGTCAGGACAACTGATCGTCATTAGTGTGGCGGCCTTATTGGGATTATTTTTGTTTGGTCCCTTAACGAGCCAAGCTGAACCGGTAGAGGTGACTGCGCCAGCAATAGTAATGCGACGTAGGACGGGGCTGTTTTGGCTGCTTTTATATGGCGTCTTTTTGTTAGGTCTGCCTGCGCTTGCGCTTTGGCACCCCAGCCAACTCATGGCAGTGGTGGATGCATTTTATCGTGCTGGAGCCCTGGTTTTTGGCGGGGGCCATGTGGTGCTCCCTTTATTGCAGGCGGAGGTCGTTCCCACCGGCTGGGTCGCTAATGATACCTTTTTAGCAGGTTATGGAGCGACTCAGGCCATGCCGGGGCCGCTGTTTACCTTTGCGGCGTTTTTGGGCGCATCGATGCCCACGATGCCTAATGTATGGGTGGGAGGGGTGGTGAGTTTGCTAGCGGTATTTGCCCCGTCTTTTTTCTTGATTGTGGGCGCACTGCCTTTTTGGGAACAGTTACGCCGTCATCGCCGCATACAGGCAGCGCTGCTCGGGGTGAATGCTGCAGTGGTGGGGCTGTTATTAGCGGCGTTATATCAACCGGTTTGGACCAGCGCGATTTATGGGGTTGGGGATTTTGGCTTGGCGCTGCTGGCGCTGGTGGCCCTGAGGTTTTGGCGATTACCGCCTTGGCTGGTGGTCATCAGTTGCGGCGTCTTGGGTGCATTGATGTCAATGCCCCCTATTTAACAAAATTTAGCAGAATTCCCCCACCTCTATAGGTGGTGGGTAGTTTATGCTCAATCCAGACCTTAGTTAGCTGTGGCTATTAGGGTGTCAAACACCTAATTATCTTGCGTCTCTTGTTCAATAGTTTGTAGTTCGCCGTCTTCGAAGTGCAAGGTAAACTGAATGGGATTGCTGGTCGGATCGGTTTGAATCTGTAGATCTAACTGGTTACCGCATAGCTGTGCGTTTTGCAGCGAGACGCTTTGCTCATCGCACCAGGCCTGCCCCCATACCTCTTGGTATTTTTGTTGTAGGTCGACTTGGTAGATTTCGCCATTTAAGCCCTCCCATTCCCAAAGACCAGCAACTTGAGCAGGTACGATCCATTTGTGGATACTGACGCCACCTAGTTCTAATCGTTCATCAGAGATCCAATCACCCATCTCGAAGGAATGCGAAATAATGCGTGTACCAGGGCGCAATTCTGCTAAAAGGCGGGGGCGTAGTCTGACGTTGATGGAATCCAGTAAGTAGAGAGTGATCACCGTGGCTTCGCTGAAGTCGACCTCGAAGATGTCCTCCTCGATAAAATCCACTAAAAATTCTACCTTGGCGTAGGCGGCGTCTTCCATCGCATCTGCCACCCGTAAGGGGTCAAGTTCTACGCCTATACAACGGATGCCATGTCTTTTGGCCGCGGCAATCACAATGCGACCATCCCCTGATCCTAGATCATAGAGCACATCTTTGGGGCCTAGGTCTGCTAGCTTTAGCATCATATCGACCATGGCGTCATCCGTAGGAACAAAGGGAGCGTCTAGAAAAATTTCGGGCTCTAGCTCGTCGTCATCCAGATCATCAGATAAGTCTCTAAACAAAGGGGGCACCTAGCAAGTAGAAGTGAAAAGGGGAGTTCAACCAAGATAGCATAGCTACTTGTAAGTTCAACTGCAGCAGGGAAAAGCCCTAGATGAGGAAAAAGAGGGGGGCGTGCCAGATGGGTGGCACGCTAGTAGTGATCCAGCCGCCTAAAAAATGACTGATAGGCTTACAGAATTATAGGCTTGTGTTTATCTCAGACAGCAAAAAGCCCAATCCGAAGACTGGGCTTTTTGTTTGAATTTTGTGGTGGCCTTGGGCGGAATCGAACCACCGACACAAGGATTTTCAATCCTCTGCTCTACCGACTGAGCTATCTGGGCATAATGGCTGGGGTGCCTGGACTCGAACCAGGGAATGCAGGAGTCAAAGTCCTGTGCCTTACCGACTTGGCTACACCCCAAAAAACTACAAAAAAATGGCGGAACCGACGGGACTCGAACC